>CASDUB010000069.1 GCA_949283905.1 uncultured Lachnospiraceae bacterium
CTTGAAAGAATGCACGCATTTGCATTTCAGGGATCTAAAAACGTAGATTGGGACAACGCGAATATACCTGAAACTGCAAAACTGGCGTACAGCGATGTGCTGACGAACAGCGACCTTATCTGGAACAGAGTGCTTGCCATAATGGACGGAAAGTTCGGCCTCAGATCGGACGGATATTCCGACAGCCCTCTTAAAGCGTCTGATAACGGATGGGAGGATATTAAGTACGGAGAAGCAAATTCAACAGGTAATAACTCTACACAGCTCACAAAATCAGCAAAGTGGTTAAATCCGGAAAAAACGGAAGCAGAGCTTGAGATCAAAGCGGCTTATGCTCCGAAAGAACAGATGGATTTTGTTTTTGTACTTGATACAAGCACATCTATGGCTTCGTGGAATGATCTGGATTCGCAGAGGGGCGATCTTGTGCTGCCGGCGGATTCGGGCAGCTCGCAGTATGCGAAAATGTATGAAATGGAGTCTAAAGTAGCGGATGTGACGGAAAAACTTTTAAGCTCTGATCAGATCGACAGCAGGGTAGCCGTTGTTACATACGGAAGCAGACTCAACTTTGTGAGTGAAGGCGCCGAAAAGATTGGCGTATCATCATTCGGAACATACGGATTCAATGATCCGGGATTTTACACAAAATCCGATATTGATAAAGCAGTATCTGATATACGTACGCTTTCATGTAAAGGCGGAACATATTATTATATGGGTCTTTGGGGAGCTGCTAATTTCGTAAAATATGACAGTGATAACGGAAGAGATGTAACTGTAATTCTTTTGTCTGACGGCGAGGCAATGGATGGAAACAGTTCGGATTCGCTGGATTATCTTAATTATTTTACATCGTATATAAGTGATCAGGATCCTGAAAAAGGTCTCGGAAAGGATATTTTCGGAGTCCTTTATAAGCCGCAGCCTACAGACAATGATAAAAAATATATAAATATTGCATGTTCAGACGATAAGGTATTTATGGCGGAAGATACGGAAGGTTTCAGCTCTGCTGTTAACGATGCCGTTTATACCGCGCTTACGCAATACAGTCTTACCGATGTAATAAATGAGAATTTTGAAAATATAAGCACGGAATATATCAGTGTCGACGGAGGAAACTTTACCCTTGCTGAAGACGGACGAACAATAAACTGGGATCTTACAGGAACGGAACCGTATACGCCGTATACAATGACCGTGCATCTTAAGCTTGCATCACAGACGGACGGTACTTACCTTACAGGAGAACTCCTTACAAATCAGGGCAAAATGACGATTGGAAACGGTACGGATAATATTTTGAACCGCACAGAATCGCCTGTACTTAAACGAGGAATTATAGATGAAGAACCGGTAAATCCGGATGACAATCCTGACAATCCTGATAATCCTGATAATCCTCATGTTCCGGACAAGCCACATGAACCTGAAAAGCCTGTTGCTCCTGAAAAACCGAGTAACTCTGATAATTCAGGCAAACAGCCAATTCCGGGAAATCAGACAAATCAGTCAAGTGCAGCAAAGCTTGAGAGCAGTTCGCCGACCGGCGACTATACGGATATCCTGATATGGATATTCCTTTTAGGAGTTATGCCGGCAGCAGCAATTATACTGTCGCTTTACGCAGCTAAGAAAACTGACAGATTTGATGATGACAAATAAGTATACAACAACCCATTAATTCTTCTTTATAGCTTAGATAATGCAGCAGGACCGCTTTGTAAAAAGCGGTCCTGCTGCGTTTTGCGTTCTGTCGATTTAATTTTATTAATGTTGTTCTTTATTGTCAGAGTATTGTATAATAAAAAAATAAGGCAAAATTGCAACTGTTTTCAATATGTTTTGATCATGAGGAGTTAGAAATGAAAGAAACGGACAATATTTCGAATACGCTGCTGATAGTTGACGACAGCGAATTAAACAGAGTAATAATTTCCGAGATTTTTTCGGATTCATACAAGATCATAGAGGCTTCCGACGGAGCGGAAGGATTAAAGGCGTTTCATGAAAACAAAAGAGAAATCTGCGCAGTTCTTCTTGATGTGATAATGCCTGTTATGGATGGAATAGAGTTTTTAAGGATATTTAAAGAAGAAGGAGAAATCAAAAACACTCCTGTCTTTTTGATCACCGCATCGGAAAGCACGGATGTCCTCAGGGAAGCTTACGATCTCGGAGTTATGGATGTCATCAGCAAGCCTGTTGTTCCTTATATGATAAGACGAAGGGTAGATTCTGTTATAGAACTCTTCCAGGCCAGAAAGAAACTAAGAGCTAAAGTCATACAGCAGGGATTTGAACTGCTGAAGCAGGCGGAAAAGATCATCGAACTGAACGAGGGAATGATCGAGGCTCTGTCAACCGCTATTGAATTTCGAAGCTGTGAATCTGGAGAACATGTACGACGTATTCGTGACATTACACGCTTTATCCTTCAAAAGACGTCCTTTGCCGGAAAACTTTCGGATGAGGAGATCGAAGTCATATCCCTCGCGGCAGTAATGCACGATGTCGGAAAGATAGCAGTTTCAGATCAGATCCTGAATAAACCGGGTAAGCTGACAAACGAAGAATATGAAATAATGAAAACGCATACGGTAAAAGGAGCCGAACTGCTCAGTCAGATTCCGCAGATGAAGGCACATGAGTCATACAAATACGCCTATGACATAGCGAGACATCATCATGAGCGCTGGGACGGAAGAGGATATCCGGACGGGTTGAAAGGCGATGAGATTCCTGTATGGGCACAGATCGTATCTATTGCCGATGTTTATGACGCCCTTGTAAGCAAACGGGTTTATAAGAGTGCGATCGAGTATGACAAGGCTGTCGATATGATCAAAAACGGCGAATGCGGAGTATTTAATCCGAAATTGCTGAAAGCGTTTCTGGAAGTAGAAAAAGACTGCAGAAAGCTTTACACCGGAAGTTGAAAGAAAGAGGTATTTATGGAAGAAAGAGTTAAAAAGATATTAACTGAAGCGGGCATAGAACCTGACAGCGCGATTGAAAGATTTATGGGAAATGAAGGATTATATTTTAAATATCTGCTTCGTTTTACGGGAGATGAAAATTACCGCAGACTGTGTGAAGCGATAGATGCCGGCGATTGCAAAAGCGCTTTTGAGGCTTCTCATACTTTAAAAGGAGTATGCGGTAATCTTTCTTTAACCGGTATGGAAAAGATCGTAAGAGATCAGGTGGAATATTTAAGAAACGGCGATCTTGAAAAAGGCCGCGCATTTATGAAAGACCTTAAAGAGTCGTATGAAAGGGTGAGCGCAGCGCTCGAATCTGTTAAAGAATATATCTGAACGGGGTGGCAGATATGAAAAAAGTTTGGAGAAAAAGAAAACTTTTATTCAGCAATATTCTGAATATAGTAGTTCTTATTGTTGTTCTCGTAACAATTATTGTGAGTGTTCTTCTTGTAAGGCAGAAACTTCTCCAGAATACTCAGGAACTCGGAATGTCCCTTGCGGAAAGCTTTGCAAGAGAAGAAGAAGTGCGTCAGGATTCTTTTACTGATTTTCTGAATTTCGGATCTCAGTACGTGGATGACATGTATGAAAACAGGGATTCGCAGGATATTCAGCTTTGGATGCAGGACTTTTTCCAAAAAATGAGTGACGTACTCGGCACAAACGCGATAGATCCTTATGCTGTAATTGACGGCAAGATAGTTGCCGCTAATCCGTGGGAAGGCGACGAAGGGTACGACTACAGGAACACGGTATGGTATCAGGAAGCTGTAAAAGCAGGCGGCGATATTATATTTACGAATGTATATAATGACGCCGTAACGAATAAGCCGATTATTACTATGGCTAAAGAGGTTGGTCAGGAAGGCGATGTTCTGGCGATGGATCTGTATCCTGACAGATTGTATGAGGAACAAAATAGCGGAAAGCTTCCCGATGACTGTTCTTTTTTTCTTTTTGATCCGGAAGGAACGCTTTTAGTAGCGGATATTCCATGGGAGATTGAGTGGGATGAGCTTGAACACGACGCTGCGTATCTGCTTGAGGGAATAAAAGACGGATCGCTTGTGGCGTATGATACTTCTTTTGTGGGTCACGACGGAAAACAGAGAGGCGCTTATTTTGATACGACTGAAAACGGCTGGACAGTAGTTCTTACCATACCGTTTGATTCGGTTTTGATAGGCGAAAAAAATGTAATTGTCTTTCTGCTGGCGGGAGTGGGAACATTCTTTTTCCTCGCCCTTCTTGTTATGGTAATTAAAGATCTTCTGCAGATGAAGAAAATCAGGACGTCCGAAAACACAGTGCGTATTCTCGGAGATTCTTTCTATGCCATATATCTTGTCGATTATAAAAAAGGAACTTATGAATTTATAAAGCCTTCGGCTGATATAGCAAGCCATGTTCCGATGAAGGGCGATTATAACGATCTGTTAAAGGCGATACGTCTGTATGTTGAGACAGATGTAAATGAAGAATTTGAGCATGCTTTTTCTCTTGAGCAGATCATTGAACGTGTAAAAGACAAGGTCATGGACTACGGAGGAGATTACAAGAGAAAATTCAACGGCGTATATAAATGGGTAAATGTAAGAACGCTGTACAATGAAAAAGTATCTCCCGATGAAGTTATTTTCTGCTTCAGGGAAGTGGATCAGGAAAAACGTCAGCAGCAACAGCATATGCTTATCCTTCGAGATGCTCTTGAATCTGCCAGAGAGAATGCCAAAGAAAAGGAAGTCTTTTTCAACAATGTTTCTCATGATATGAGAACTCCGCTTAACGCCATAATAGGATTTTCCGATCTTGTCACTAAATATGTGGACGATAAAGATAAAGTTGTCGATTATATGGGAAAGATCGGCCATGCAGGAAAACAGCTCCTGAATCTGATAAATGATATTTTGGAATTATCGAGGATACAGTCAGGGAAAAATGCTCTGTCAAACGCCGAGTTCGATATAGAACAATGTATAAGAGACAGCGCGGCCCTGTTTGATACCGTTGCCGATGCACAGGATAAGAAATATTCGATAGACATAAATATCCAGGATAAACTTGTTTACGGCGATTCATTAAGACTTGAACAGATTTTAAACAATCTGCTGTCGAATGCTTTTAAATACAGCAATCCGGGAGATTCCGTTTTTATAAAAGTTAATCAGACTAAATATATGAAACGAAGCAAATATGAGATTGTCGTTGAAGATACAGGAATCGGAATGAGTGAAGATTTTACTAAGCGTATATTTGAGCTTTACGCAAGGGAGACAAGTTTTTCGACCAAATCAATTTCCGGTACCGGCCTTGGAATGCCTATCGTTAAAGGGCTTGTACAGCAAATGAGCGGCGAGATTTCTGTTGAAAGTAAGCTTGGAGAAGGCAGCCGTTTTACAGTTACTATTCCGTTTGAAACAGTCAACAGGGTCGAAGATAACAAGAGTCAGAAGTCCGAAGAAACGGTTATAAATCTTAAGGGACGCAGGATAATTCTTGCGGAAGACAATGAACTCAACATGGAAATAGCGACTGAGATTCTGACAATGAACGGAATTGAAGTTATTCCCGCAGTAAACGGAGAAGAAGCGGTGTTTATTTTCAAATCTTCAGCGTTGTTTTCAATCGACGCCATTCTCATGGATATGCAGATGCCTGTTATGGACGGCTGCGAAGCTGCCAGAACTATACGTGCTCTTGACAGAGACGATGCAAAGAGTATTCCTATAATTGCCGTTACGGCAAATGCATTTGCAGAAGATATACAGAAGACGGCAAACGCAGGAATGAACGGTCATATTTCCAAACCTATCGATTTTAAGATACTTACTAAAACACTTGAAGAACTTATAACAAAATAAAAAAATGCCTCTGCGCCGGAATTAAACAAACGCCGGTGTTGAGGCATTTTTATGTAAAATTAAATCAGATAGTTTTTTACGAGTTCGGCAAGCTCATCGTCAGATGCTGACAGCAGGCTTTTGGAATTGATCCAGCTGCATTTGTCTTTGTATGTTTTTCGCATCGCCGGCGATAGGATATCGCAGGGTTGATAAAAATAAATATCCTCTTTTTTTTCGTAACAGTTTTCGCGTGTCGCTTTTGTGCGGGAATCCTTATCGAAATAAATTCCGACGCTCTTATGTATGGCGTGATCTTCGGACGGAATATAAAAATAATCCTTCGGGTTGGAAAAGAAGTATTTCCTCCAGCATTTTTCACCGTTAAGATGCAGAATTCCGCGCCTGTTTTTTAATTGGATATTGTGAGTCTCGCTCCTGTAATCGATCATAAAAGGAAGTCTTTGATCGAAAACAAATTCGATGATAAATGAAGTATCAAGCGCCTGCGGGACATAAGCATTATGAATTTTGATCGTATCAGGAATTTTGTCAAGGGCCGTCAGTGAGCTTATCTTTAAAAGACCGAGTACGTCTTCTTCGTTGTGAAGAAGCAGAGCGTTTTTCGACTGCGAATCGCCGAAAGCAAGATAGTGGGAATAAGCGTTTATGCACTGCGCGCCTGAAATCTTATCTTTTCTTCTTATATTAAAAAGAGTTTCGAGAGATTTCTGTTTTAAATTTTCAAGTTTAAGAAGATGTCTGAATTTCTTGGCGTAAATATAATAATCTTCACACTGCATATTTTCAAAAGGATCAGGCAGAGCCATAAGTGAGCATCGTTCACGAACATAGGGAATATCAAAGGAATTTCCGTTGTATTGTATGATGGCGCCGAAGTTCTTGAGATATTCGGAAAATTCTTCAAGCATCTCTTTTTCTTTAGAGGGGTTTTCAAGAAGCCATTGTCTGAAAATTATATATCCGTCCCGCAGACAGCCTGTTCCGATGACTGAAATATGCGAATATTTTCTGTTGAGTCCTGTTGTTTCGATATCGAAACAGAGGGCGTTTTCGTTTATATTTTCAAAATATGATGTATCTTCAATTTTTATTTCTTTTTGAATGAGCATTTAAAAACCTCGTAATATATGTTATAGTGTCTTAAATGATTCCATATCATCATAACACAAAAAGCTAAAAATCGGGAGAATTAATGATAGGTTATATAAAAGGAACGGTCGAAGAAATATACGAAGATCACATACTGCTCGATAAAGACGGCATGGGATTCAGAATCTTTATACCTTCGCTGTTTCGAAATGAAATTGATTACGGGGAAGAACTTAAGATCTATACCCATATGAATGTAAAAGAAGACAGCATTACTCTTTTCGGATTCAGGACGAGAGAGGATCTTGAAGTGTACAGGCTTTTGATTTCCGTAAACAGTGTAGGACCGAAAGCCGCCATGAATATTCTTTCGATGATGTCGGCTCAGGAACTTAAGATGGCTGTCATAGCCAATGACGCCAATGCGATTTCTAAGGCACAGGGCATCGGAAAGAAAACAGCTCAAAAGATTTTATTGGAGCTGAAAGACAGATTTGACTTTGAGGAGGCTGTTGACACGGTACTGACAGGCGGAAGCGTTTCTGTCGATAATGACGCAGTTTCCGATACTGTTGAAGCGCTTATAGCGCTCGGATATTCCGGAAGCTTAAGTCTTAAAGCGGCAAAAAAAGCTGTCGAAACAACAGGTTCGTCAGATCCGGGAGCATTACTTAAAGAAGCATTAAAATATACTTTTTAATATAGAAACATGAGGAGATATGCAGAAACGTATTATTGAAACTTCGGTGACAGAAGAAGACAAGCATATAGAAAAAAGTCTCAGGCCTCTTAAATTTGATGATTATATAGGACAGGAAAAGGCTAAAGGGACTTTAAAAGTTTATATAGAAGCAGCTAAAAAACGCGGAGACAGTCTTGATCATGTATTGTTATACGGTCCGCCGGGACTCGGTAAAACAACGCTGGCAGGTATAATTGCAAACGAGATGGGAGCAAACTTAAAAGTCACATCGGGACCGGCGATCGAAAAACCGGGAGAAATAGCTGCTATCTTAAACGGACTTTCAGAGGGAGACATCCTTTTTGTGGATGAAATACATCGTCTGAACAGACAGGTTGAAGAAGTTCTATACCCGGCAATGGAGGATTTCGCTATCGATATCATGATCGGCAAAGGCTCTACGGCCCGTTCGATAAGACTGGAGCTTCCGAAGTTTACTCTTATAGGAGCTACTACAAGAGCCGGACTTCTTACGGCGCCGCTTCGTGACAGATTCGGCGTTCTTCATCACATGGAGTATTACACCGTTGATGAGCTGAAAAAAATCATAGTTAATTCAGCTAAAATATTAAATGTAGAGATCAGCGATGAAGGAGCATCCGAGTTGGCGAGAAGGTCACGAGGCACTCCGAGACTTGCAAACAGACTGCTGAAAAGAGTAAGGGATTTTGCCGAAGTCAGAAATGAAGGCAGGATAACTCTTGAAGGAGCAAAAGAAGCGCTGGATATACTGGAAGTCGATTCCATGGGTCTTGATCTTTCCGACAGAAAGATACTTCTTGCGATAATTCAGCAGTTCGGAGGAGGTCCTGTCGGTCTTGATACATTATCGGCGTTTATCGGAGAGGACAGCGGAACAATAGAAGACGTATACGAACCCTACCTTATACAAAACGGTTTTATATTAAGAACGCCGCGGGGAAGAGTAGCGACAAAACAAGTTTATGAACATCTTGGAATAGAATATATTGAAGAATAACGTCTAGGCGGGAATGGAGAGAACAAAATGGCTGAAAAAAACATCACAAAAGTTATGATTGACGGAAAGATCATCACACTCGGCGGATATGAAAGCGAAGAATATCTGCAGAGAGTAGCTAACTATGTAAATCATAAGATCACAGAGATGGAGTCTATGACATCATTTCGCAGAATGTCGCCTGACATGCGTTTCTGTATGATGGCGATCAACATTGCCGATGATTATTTCAAGGCGAAAGAGCAGGCCGACGCTGCTGAGCAGGAAATGGAAAATAAAGACAAAGAGTCATACGGCACTAAGCAGGATCTTATCGCAGCGCAGATGGAGATTGACAGACTTAAAAG
>CASDUB010000070.1 GCA_949283905.1 uncultured Lachnospiraceae bacterium
GAATAATCAGTATTGTAAGTATCTTCCGGAACAACAAGATACATTCCTACAGAAAGATCAGATACCGTGCCGGTTCCCGCCGTTATATCGATCTCGGCATCCGGAACTGAAGTATCCGATAGTTTTCCGAATGCTGTCTCGGCCATTGTAAGCCACTCGTCGGCTGTCGTCGCGTCGCTGACCGTATCAAGACCAATCCCCTCAAAGTTCGCAAGCTCCGTATACTGGCCCGACTCGTTTACGTCGGCCACTTTATAAAGATCTACCGGAATAGTCATCTGATCAAGATCAGTCTCGTACTGGCTTCCGGCTTCCACCTCCACAGTCAGGCTGCATGTCTTCGTCAGGTCGATCGGATTTGCAGCATAGACGTCGCCGATGGAAAGGGCGGCTGCCGAAAATGCCATAACAGCTGCGATCGCTGCTGCCATTCCTTTTTTATTTAATCCTTCTTTTTTCAACTTCGTACCCCCTTACGAATCCCTGTCCGCCGGTTTTTTCTTCTTCGGCAGAAAGTAATTTTTCATCAACAATATTACGAGAATGGTAATTGCCAATCCCAGTAACAGGTATAGCATATAATAGTTCTGTATGGACTCTACCATGGTATCTATCGGAGTGTCACTCTTTTCAAGCTCTCCTTCATACGGAACTCTGTGTCCGCGCACCAGAAGCCTGTGGGTATTCACACCATATGGAGTGCATGTAAAGAGTGTTACAAGATCCTCTCCTTCCACCACCTGTAAGGCTTCGGTCAGCGTTTCCATGTCATCCTTGTCAACCATGGGAAGAATCTGATCTACTTCGTAAGCCAGATCTTCATCCAGTACATGTATATAGAAACGGTCGCCCGGTTCTAACTGATCAATATCGGTGAACAGTTTCGCGCTTGGAAGTCCTCTGTGCGCCGACAATACACTGTGAGTACTTTCTCCTCCTATCGGAAGCTTAGTACCGTTCAAATGGCCTACTCCTGTTTCCAGCACGTCGTCAGCTGTGCCATGATAAATGGAAAGCTCTACATTTATCTTTGGAATAGTCAGATAACCCATCACTCCGTCATCGGCTATGTTGAGTACTTTCCAGTACTCTGTATCTTCCAGCTCCATCTTGTCGGTTCCGAAAACGTCACCGTAAATATTATTTTGGGAAAATGTATTGTTATAATTTTCAGCTGCTTCCCACTCCTTAGTTAAATCCTGAGGTTCCATGGTATCAAGAACCGTGTCGTAATTGGAAATCAGCTGCTGCTGTCTGTAAGTATTCCACTGATCTGAGATGGTCGGATAGGCCAAAACCAGAAATCCGACGAGGAACAGCAGAGCAAACAGAACATTAAATATTTTCTTTCGCATCAGCGCCGCTCCTTTTTGTTTTTCTTACGGCTCTTTTTATCCCTTCTGTAAAGGAAAAAGATAAATGCTCCCGTAACGGCAAGTCCTACGATAACCCAAAGCAGATAGCTTGTATGGAAACTCATCTGGGAAAGTGGTACGCTCTCATTGTCCACAACTTCCGGCACATATGGAACTCTGTGTCCTCGAACCATAAGTCTGTGGGAATTAACTCCATAGGGCGTACATGTGATAAGTGTCGCCAGATCTTCGCCTTCTGTTACCGCAAGAGCGTCCGTATCGTCAGGCTCCACAGTTAATATCTGATCCACCTCGTAGCACAGCGTTTCGTCAAGAACCTTAATCAGGAAATGATCTCCCTCGGTAAGCTTGTCAAGATCTGTAAAAAGCGCCGCGCTCGGAAGTCCTCTGTGGGCTGTGATAACCGTATGTGTGCTCTCGCCTCCTACAGGAAGGGAGCTTCCTTCAAGATGTCCTGCCGCTTTTTCCAATACTTCTTCTGATGTAGTATGAAATATCGGAAGAGAAATATCGATCTTTGGAATTTCTACAACTCCCATAACGCCGTCACCGGCGATATTAAGCGCTGCCATGTATTCAGGATCAGGCTCATCGGATGCCGCCGCTACCGCGAAAGAGTCGGGAAGAATGCTTGGCACAAGGCTTTCATTGTAAGAAACCGCCTTTTGTCTTTCGGCTTCATAATCGATCGTTCCTGCCGTTTCCATATCGGAAACGACAGTCTCATAATCGCTGATAAGCTGCTCCTGTCTGTAAGTATTCCATTCGTTTGCTATAAACGGATACAGCAGCAAGGACAAACCGGCTAAAAAAATGATGATAATCAATATTGTTCTGACTCTTTTTTTCATCCGGACTCTCCTTAATGTTGTATCTTTTTTGTATCCGGGGCGAAAATTCCGCCCCGGAAAATTATTCATTCAATCAAAATCAAATGATTAGTAAATTGGCTTTAATTAAAACTGGTTTTAATTAATTACGCGTTTTTCTTTCTTTTGTTTGCGAAGAAAAGACCAGCTGCGCTAACCATTATTGCGATACCGCCGATTGTGAAGATAGCAGTACCGATACCACCTGTTCCCGGAAGCGCTGAAAGTGTTGTATTAAACTTAATCGCCTGCTCGCCTTCAATTACTGCTTGTGCTGTTTCGCCATCAAACGTGATTTCTGCATATACAGCTTCTGCATCAAGGCTGTATCCTTCAGGAGCTTTTGTTTCTTCAAACCAATATGTTCCAAGATCAAGACCTTCTACTTTGATTTCGCCATTTGCATCTGTAATTAAAGTTGTAGCATCATCTTTATTCTCAACCCATCCTGTGAGTTTTCCATCCTCTACAGTTGCATACATATTTTTCTCATTTTCGATCTTGTACATTACGAACTCAGCGCCTGCAAGTTTTGCGTTATCTTCGATAAATTCATTATCATCATCAACTGCTAATTTGAGAAGTTTTACATTACCTGTATAAGCTTTCTCGCTATCTGTACCAAAATCTCCGTTATTTTCACCTTTACCAACAAGCACGTCGTTTCCTACTTCAACATCTGTTACTTTTGCCTGATAAGAAATTGTAATTTCATCATTCGCATATGCATTATTTGCAAGAATTTCTGTTAAATCAAGTGAAAAGCCTGTCTGATTATCAATCATTTTAGGTGTTACATCATAAGTTTTGTCAAATCCGCCT
This sequence comes from uncultured Lachnospiraceae bacterium, assembly GCA_949283905.1. GTDB lineage: Bacteria > Bacillota > Clostridia > Lachnospirales > Lachnospiraceae > Alectryocaccobium. The sequence goes on from CASDUB010000070.1 coordinate 3,068, forward strand.
ACTGTTGTAACAGTTACTTTTAAAACTCCATCTGTAAGAACATATTCTGCTCCTGAAATTTTATCTGTTACCCAATACTGAGCTGTTGCTAATTCTGTATCAGCAATATAAGGAACTGTACCTGTTACTGTATATTTAAGTGTTTTTCCGATTTCTGTAACTTTGTTTTCATCATCAGATGATTTTTCAATAGTTGTAGGCACTCTTTTAGCTTCTACTGTAGCGTCATTTAATGTAGTCGGCACACCTGTTGCTTTATCATATTCTCCAAAAGAGATATAAGCAGCCATTGTACCATATGTATATCCTGTTTCAAATCCTCTGATAACATAAACACCTGCTGCATTTACAGTAAACGGAGATGTAACTCCTGTCTCTTCTGTAGGAGCTTCGATCGTATCGCAAATTGCATCTAATGCTGCTGCGTATTTTGTATCAAAATCTGCAATTTCAGTTCCAACATTTCCAGTAGCTTCATATATCATTCCTGATAATATATCCTGCTCGCTCATGTCACCAAAACCAACCTGGAAGTCATCATAATATTCATCAACGATGTCCCAACCTGTTTCTGTCGTCGGATTAGCTACTACAACCTGTACATTATTAAATTTTGCATCTGCTCCAGCATTGTTGATAGTAATTGTTGCACTGTCAGGTGCCGCAAATGCTGTCACGCTCATTCCCATGACCATTGATGATGCCATTAAAATGGCTAAAATTTTCTTCTTCA
>CASDUB010000071.1 GCA_949283905.1 uncultured Lachnospiraceae bacterium
AAATTCAGGCAGCAGTATGCATGCCAGTTCTAAAAAATTCCTGTGCGCTTTGCGGCATTTTCGATATGAATCGGTTTCGTCCATACTGTCTATTTCTAAAATGTTTTTTATACCGTACAGATAGTATGGAAGAGCCGGCATCGAAACATAATCTTTTACGGATTCCGTTTTTTCCGGTATCCCTGTAAGTATGCGCTGAACCTTTTTGCGTTCTATAAAAGGAGATCTCGCCTCATAATACTTATTTAAAAGCTGAATGTTTCTGTCGTGTATGATATCGCAGCTGACATTCTTATAGATACTCTTAAGCTTTCCGATGACCGATATGTACTGATCGCATATCTTATGTGTCAGCTCCTGAAAATCCAAAAGCGCCTTTTCCCTGATCTTTCGATCCGTATTTATGAGAACTGCTTCAAGATATTTTATATATGACATATCCGGTATAGGTATCACAAGGGGAGCGCCCAGAACGCGCGCAGCTTCAAAAGGAAATTTTATGAACATCCATTCCTGGGGAGTAAGCCCTTTTTTCCGGTCTTCAAAATCTATTTTGACAACTTCGCTCCCATGTTTAAGCATAAACTCTCCGAAATCAGAATACTGACGGTCATTTGTTCTTAGCGAATACGATTTGCCTGTATTGTAATCAAAATAGTCGGTGCGTCCGCCTTTTCTTTCCACTGACACGATAACTTCGTCAGTTCCGAAAAGACACGGGCCGCCTTCAACAGCAACGCTTTCTCCGCTGTTCACCTTTTCCGAAAAGCCTTCAAGTCCCGATATAAAATATGGGAGATTGTATTTCCCCGAATAATTTATTTCTGACAATGCCGGAAGTTTTTCTTCGATATTTTTGAAATTGCTGATCTCCACGGCATTTTTGTAATAAACCGTATATCTGTTGTCAGCTCTTTTGACAGGCTCGTAAAAATCTTTTGAAACTATCCTGAAATCGAGCATCTTCGAGGAACTTTCCGTATATACCGTTTCTTTCAGTTTTATATTGTTCTTATTTAATATATCGTTTACTGATATTGTATTGTTTTCCATAATCTAAAATAATTTATTAAAATGATGATATTTTCCATATGAAGAATTTCTTTCGGATATTCTATCATAAACAAATGAATACTGACAAATCAAAAAAGATTAAGTTTAGCCTGCTTATTAAGTATTTTCGCCGCAAAATCTTCTTGCCTTACATCAGACTGATATATATAATTATGATGATTTTCTGAAATAAAAAAAGAAAAATAAAATATCCTTAAAAGGATCAATAAATAATCGGAGGTTTGAAATGATAGATATAGAGAAAATCAGCAGCAATTCAGGCGAATTGAAATTAAAACTCAGCGGAAGACTCGACACTACGGGAGCTCCTCAGTTAGAAGAATTCCTCGAAAAAGAACTTTCGGGAATTGAAAAACTGACGATTGATTTTTCCGACCTTGAATATATCTCATCCGCAGGACTCAGAGCGCTTCTTGCAGCTCAGAAAAAACTCAACGCGTCCGGCGGAGTTACAGTACAGAATTCAAACGAATATATCAGAGAAATATTTGATATGACGGGATTCGCGGAAATCTTGACCGTAGAATAATCCCTTATTATATAAACTTTTTCAGGAGAAAACAAAATGACATTAAAAAACAACATCCGTTTCGGGAAAAGAATGTTCCTGATGCTCATGGCGATTCTTTTCATCTTCAGCGCATGTTTTGTCTTCGGCAGTTCAAGAGAAGTTTTAGCTTCCGACAAATCATCCGAAAGCATGACATTAGAGGACTTTGAGCATGCGGTCATCGGAGTTCAGACAGGAACGACTCATGAAGCCATCGCTAAAAAAAGATTTCCCGAAGCCACAATTAAGAACTTTACATCTTCGTCAGATCTCATCCTCAGCCTTCAGCAGGGAAAGATAGACGGATTCGTTAAAAATATCTTTTACTACACAGTAGCAAAACGCGACGTCAGCGGACTTGAAATGATTCCTGAGGCTATCGAGTCAACTCAAAAGGGCATCGTGTTCAATAAAAATGAACGCGGCGAAGAGTTAAAAGCTCAGATGGATGAGTTTCTTGCCGAACTTAAAAGCGACGGAACTCTCGACTCCATGTACGATGTCTGGATGGGCGAAAAAGAACCCGACGTAACGCTTGATTACAGCCATCTTACAGGCGAAAACGGAACAATACGCTATGTCATGTGCGCCGAGCAGAAACCGTTCTCGTATATGAAAGACGGAAAATATGTCGGATACGATGTGGAACTTATAATTAAGTTCTGCGAAAAATACGGCTACTCCCTCAAAATAGAAAGCGTGAGCTTTTCAAGTATAGTTCCGGGAATCGTTTCGGGAAAATATGATATCGCCGCGGCCGGCATCGACATCTCCGCCGAAAGAGCCGAAAGCGTTCTTTTTTCGGAACCTTATATGGAAAATGAAGTTGTAATGGTAACATGGGGCGGCGACAGCGGCGGATCATTTTTTGATTCCGTAAAAGACGGCTTTGAAAAAACATTCATACGCGAAAACCGCTGGCAGCTCATACTCCACGGAATAGGCGTAACGCTTCTCATCACTGCTGTGGCGGCAGCTGCAGGCACAGCCCTCGGATTCGGTCTCTATATCCTTTCAAGGAGTGGAAAGAAGATCGTACTCGGCATATGCGCCGTATATACAAGGATAATAGCAGGACTTCCCGCAGTAGTACTTCTGATGATACTGTTTTACGTAGTATTCGCTAAAGCAGCCATCGACGGCATCTGGGTAGCATCCATCGGATTTGCCCTTATTACAGGAGCCTTTGTATATAAAAATCTTGCGCTCTCGGTTTCAGGCATCGATAAAGGTCAGACAGAAGGCGCCCTTGCTCTCGGATATACCGATAAGCTTGCATTTTTCAAGATAGTGCTTCCGCAGGCTATGCGCTCATTTATGCCGGCGTATCAGGGCGAGATAGTATCTCTCTTAAAGAGCACCGCCATCGTAGGATATATCGCCGTAGAGGATCTTACAAAGATAAGCGATATAATCAGAAGCAATACATACGAAGCCTTTTTCCCTCTTATCGCAACGGCAATAATCTACTTCATTCTGACATGGATCATCGCTATAGTGATCGGAAAAATAAATATGAAATTTGACTGGAAACGAAGAAATAAAGACAATATCTTAAAAGGAGTAAAGTTATGATCACCATAAATCATCTTAAAAAAGAATATCCGAACGCTACTCCCCTTAAAGATGTAAATACCGTTATCAATAAAGGCGACGTCATTTCGATAATAGGGCCTTCAGGAACAGGAAAGTCAACTCTTATCAGATGCATAAACATGCTTGAAACTCCTACTTCCGGCGAGATAATCGTAGACGGCGAAAATATAACCGATCCGAACTGTAAAATAGACAAAGTACGTCAGAAGATGGGAATGGTTTTCCAGAGCTTCAACCTTTTTAACCATATGACGGTCATCGAAAATATCATGGCCGCTCCGATGCAGCTTCTCGGCAAAAGCAGACAGGAAGCATACGACAGAGGAAAAGAGCTTCTCCGTCAGGTCGGCCTTGCGGATAAAATGCTCAATTATCCCGACGAGCTTTCAGGCGGTCAGAGGCAGCGTGTGGCAATCGCGCGTACACTGGCTATGGATCCCGAGATAATCCTCTTTGACGAACCCACCAGCGCCCTTGATCCTACTATGGTCGGTGAAGTTGAGGCTGTTATCCGTGATCTTGCAAAGCAGGGACTTACGATGATGATCGTAACACACGAGATGAACTTTGCGAGAGAAGTGGCCAACCGCATATTCTATATGGATCAGGGCGGTATTTACGAAGACGGAACTCCGGAACAGATATTTGACAACCCTCAGAAGGAGCGCACTATTCGTTTCATACGCCATCTGAAAGTATTCGAGGAAAATATAGACTCAAAAGACTTTGACTTCATCGGGCTTGTCAGCAAGCTTGAGGAATTCGGACGCAAATGCAGGATGTCCCAGAGACTTATCTACCGCGTCCAGCAGGTATTTGAAGAGCTCGGAGTACAGATTATCCTTCCCGAGCTGAACGATAAATTTCATATGGAACTTTCTCTTGAATATTCATCCGATCCCGAAAATATCCATATGCAGCTGAAATACGACGGAAAGAAATTTGATCCTTCGGATTCGGACAACGATCTTTCTATGCGAATAGTCAAAAACATGACTGAAGATTTCAAATATGAACGGGATGAAGAAAATAATATGAATCATGTTTCAGCAGTAATTAACGGCTGATAACAGAAAAGACAGTATCAAACCAATGAGTTCTTTAAAGCTCACTGATTTCGATACTGTCTTTTTTTCATCCGAATGACAATTCGGTTCTCTGTATCAAATCTTTTTGAAGCGGCTTTCCGAGTTCTACGAAATACGCGCTGTATCCAGCGACACGTACCAACATGTCTTTATAATCCTCAGGTTTTTTCTGAGCCGCGCGCATAGTCGCTGAGCTCATAATATTAAACTGGATATGCATGCCGCCCAACGCCAGATATTCATCTATGTAATTTACAAGATTATCGCGGCCTTCGATACCGGCAACGGCTTCCTGCGGATATTTCACATTTAAAAGCGTTCCGTTTGTGGCCAGCGAATGATCCACCTTGCTTACCGAATGGGCAAGCGCCGTCGGTCCGCAG
>CASDUB010000072.1 GCA_949283905.1 uncultured Lachnospiraceae bacterium
CGTCATAGCCCCATGAACTTGTTTTCTGACAAAGTTCTTCAAAGTCCATGTCAGCCCACTGGCCTGTTGTCAATGTAACTAATCTGCTCATAATACCAACTCCTTTTTATTTATAGATCTTGCCGAGAACTTCTTTTACTTCATAGCTTGCAAGAGCCATAGCCGCAAGAAGATCAGGGGTCTGGTCGTCTTCGATAGAAACCCATCCCTGGAAATGATGTTTCTTTAACAGTTTCCAAAGACCTTCCATATCCACAGTACCTTCACCCGGCTCCCAGAACCATCTGTGTCCGTCTCTTGTTATCTCAACATCTTTATAATGCTGAGGATCCTGTCCGAAACGTACCGCATCCGACTCTCCTGTGCTTGCCGTGTCTTTAAGATGGAAAGTTGTGATTCTGTCTGCATATGTATCATAGAAATCAAGCACATCATCGCCCATAAGTTTTATCTGTGCCGTATCAAGGCAGTAGAAAACATATCTTGGATCTGTCATCTCCAGGAACTGTCTGTGATTATATTTGTTTACGGCGCAGAAAAATTCATTGTGAAGACAAACCTGAATACCGTTGTCAACTGCGTAACGTCCGATATCGGTAATAACTTTCGCGACATTTTTCAAGCCTTCCTCCGAAAGAGGTCCTATTTCCGAGTAATTGCTTGCAGGACACGTATTCAAATGCTTTCCGCCGAGTTTTTTCAATGTATCGACCGCCTGTTTTCCTGCTTCAAATACTTCGTCATGCTTTTCGGCGATATGTGAATCATCGCAGCCATGGAACATTCCGCTTACTACAAGCCCTCTTTCCTGGCAGAAATCCACATAAGCTTCGGGAGTTCCGAATAATCCGAGGATTTCATTAAGATCCCACGGAAGAAGCTCTATTCCGTCGTAGCCTGTGGCTTTGTGATATTTCAAAATATGATCCCAATCAAGAAAATAAGCATCATTTGTCTTTTCTTCATAATAGAAATCTCTGAAATTATTTATCTGTTTATATGGTAGTGTTTTGAAATGCGCCAAGTGCGCAAGTCTTATATTTGACATAGTCTTACCTCCTATCACTGACCCAGTTTTGTCTGAAGATATCTTCTTGTTCTGAGAAGAGATCTGCACTGATCGTATGAATTTCTTGCGTTGCAGATAATATTTCCTTCATATCCGCCTTCTTTGAGAATTTCAAAGATCTTTACAAAATCAACTGTTCCTCTTCCCATGTCTTTAAACACTTTTGTCGCTCTTTTAGCCGGGAACTCGGGCAGCGGCTGAAGATAAGCTTCCTGATCATCGACAAAATCAGTATCACTGAAATGTACAAGACCTATATTTTCCAAATTTTCTTTGATAAACGCTTCAGGACATACTCCCGCAGCTTTTAAATTAGCTGTATCAGCGTCAATATAAACTTTTGCATTGAGATTTTTAACAAAATCAACTATTTTATTTCCGCGAAGCAGTGTCCAGTAGTCATTTCTGATGCACATCTTTACGCCTGCTTCTTCCGCTTTTTTAGCCAGTTCTTCGATTAGAGATGCTGTCTTATCAAGGAATTCTTTTTCAAATTTTTCAAATGGTTCTCCCTCAGGACAGCATTTTTTTACATTGTAATAAGTAGGAGTAGCTGTCATAGTAAACACGTCTGCTCCTGCAGATTTTGCGTATGCGATAGCCTGCGGAGCCAAAAATCCCACAGCGCCGAAATACATATCAACGTTTCCGCCGCAAAACATATTAGGATCAAAAGAAACGCTTGTAATACCCTCTATGCCTGATTCATGAAGCAGCTTGAGATAGTTCTCAAATCCGCCGTATACCAATTCGATAGAACGGTTAACAAGAGGAATTCCCGATCTTCCGAAATCCCATTTGGGGTTATATCCCATTTCAAGATACTTGAATCCTGCCGCGCTTATTAATGTGTAAAGCTCTTCCCAATAATATACGCTTTCATATCTGTTTCTGTTTGGTGCATGGTAATTGAGATTTACCAAGTCAGAACTAAATCCTATTTTCATAACTTTTTATCCCTCCTAAATACGGCTCATCTGATGATCTTGTA
>CASDUB010000073.1 GCA_949283905.1 uncultured Lachnospiraceae bacterium
CAAGAACAGGATCCGTCAGATTGTTCTTTATACGCCCGGGATCAATTCCCGTTATCTCGACAGACTCAGCTTCATATTTATAAATTGCTCCAAGCGCCTCAAGGCAATCTAAAGTCGCGAGAACATCCTGCGACGGCGCAATCCCTTTGACAACACTCTTTTCCTTTGACAGTCCGGCGCATATGAGCATCCGGTGCGCCATACTTTTCGACGGCGGTGCGAAAACAGTACCTTCCGCCCTCGAAGGTTTTATTATTGCTTTCATGTGATCTGTGCCTTTTATTCTCCGTATTTATCAATAAGGTAATCCATAGCTTCAATATATACGTTAAAGCCGTGGCCTGCTATCGTTGTGTCGCATGCGCTTCTTATATAGCTTATCTGTCTGAAATCCTCACGTTTTGATACATCAGAAATATGCACCTCAACAGTCGGAACAGCGACTGCTTTAACCGCGTCCAGGATAGCCACGCTTGTATGCGTATATGCGGCCGGATTTATCACTATGCCGTCGCATACGCCGTAGGCAGACTGAATCTTGTCCACGAGGTCTCCCTCATGATTTGATTGAAATATATCTACTTCTATATTTCTGTCCGCCGCATGCTTTTTTATCATTTCGCAGAGATCTTTATAACTTTCAGAGCCGTAAATCCCCGGTTCTCTGATACCGAGCATATTGAGGTTCGGCCCGTTTATTACAAACAATTTCATTATTTAAAATAAGCTCCTCATATCTTCAGGATGCCGCATATCTTATCAACTGCATCATCCAATGTCATGTTATTGTCAATACAGATATCCGCCGCCTTTGTATAGATCGGATATCTCGTCTCATACAATTTTTTAAGTTTTTCTTCATTATCGGAAAGAGGCCTGTCGTCCGTAGGCCTGATCGATACAGGATCCCTGTCGAGAAATACGATAACTCCGTTCGATCTCAAAGCCCTTACATTTTCTTCTCTTAAAACAGCTCCGCCTCCTGTGGCGATAATAATGCCGTTATTTGTCGAAAGGTCTTCTATTACCTGTGATTCAATATCCCTGAATCCCTTTTCTCCGACCTCAGCAAAAATCTGTTTAATTTCTTTTTTTTCTCTTTTTATCAAAACGTCATCGCTGTCGGTAAATCTATAACCTGTCTTTTTTGAAAGGATCTTTCCGACAGTTGATTTGCCGGAACCGGGCATCCCGATAAGAACTATATTTCTCTTTTCCTTTAAAAGGCTTTCGTATATATCGTTTATAAGGTTTCTTTCAAACTCTTTTCCGGTAAATATTTCCGCCGCGATAACAGCCTGGGCGACCAGCATATAAAGACCGCCTTCTCCGACGGCTCCGTTTTCAACGGCCGACTGTACAAATCTCGTTTTAAGAGGATTGTAGATGGCGTCTAAAACGCCTCCTAAGTCCCTGAACCTTGAAACATCAACGGGACATGCGTTCCACTTCGGATACATTCCGCACGGCGTTGTATTTATTATTATCTGAGCATCGGAATGTTTTTTATACAATTCGTCATATGATAACGCTCCGTCTTTGCCGCTGCGGCTGACTTTATATATTTCCTTCGCCTTCATATGTTCGGCTACCGCATAAGCCGTTTTGCTCGTGCCGCCTGTTCCGAGGATAATAACTTTTCTGTCCTTAAGTTCAAGGCCCATTTTTATGAAAAGGGCTTCCATGCCGCCAAAATCGGTATTGTCTCCGAAAAGCTTTCCGTCTTTGTTGACGATAGTATTTACGGCGCCGATCTTTTCCGCTCTCTCACTGATTTCGTCAAGAAATTTAATTACATCCTGTTTATACGGGATAGTTACGTTTATTCCCTTAAATTCTCTTTTTTTCATGAACTCATCAAGCTCATCTGCTGCAACTTCATGAAGTTCATAGTCATAGAGACCTATTTTCTCATGGATGATCTTTGAAAAACTGTGAGGAAGATGCTCCCCTATCAAACCATATTCCATTTATTTTTTCTCCCTATGCCAAATAGTCTGTTCCGAATCTGCCGGAAAGAAGATCGCAGATAACAAGCGCCGCGACACTGTCTACAACTACGCGCGCCCTGTGAATAATAGCCGGATCATGACGTCCCTTTATTTGAAGAACAGCCTCTTCATTCTCAAAGAAATCAACAGTATTCTGCTCCTTATAGATAGAAGGCGTAGGCTTGATCTGACATCTGAAAACTATCGGCATACCGTTGGTAATGCCTCCGTTAATACCGCCGTTATTGTTTGTAAGCGTTTCGATCTTTCCGTCCTTAATACAGAAACTGTCATTGTATCTGCTGCCGGGTTCATTTTTAAGATCCGATCCGCCTCCAAATTCAACGCCTTTTACGGCAGGTATGGAAAAAAGCGCATGCGCCAGCAGACCCTCTACTGTATCAAACCACGGTTCTCCGACTCCTGCCGGCACTCCTGTCACAGCGCATTCGAGTATTCCTCCTATGCTGTCGCCGTCCGCCGCATATTCTTCGATCTTTTTATACATCCTTTTGCCCGCTTCTTCATCGAGAACTGCAAAAGTCTTTTTATTCAATATATCAATATCATCATTTATATTTTCAAACTCTCTGTCCTTTATGCCGGCAAGTTCGCGTATATGCGTTCCCACATATATGTTTTTCTTTTTGAGAGCCTTTATCGCTATGGCTCCCGCCGCCACAAGTCCCGTAGTTATGCGTCCGCTGAAATGTCCTCCTCCTCTGTAATCCTCAAAGCCGTGATATTTACAGTAGGCGGTATAATCGGCGTGCCCCGGTCTTGCCAGCGATCTTGTCGCCGAATAATCCTTGCTGTGAGTATTTTGATTCGGAATCAGTATACACACAGGCGTTCCGGTTGTTTTGCCTTCAAAAACGCCGCTTACGATTCTGTACTCATCCTTTTCCTGTCTTGAAGTTGATATTTTTCCTGCCGGACGGCGCAGCGTTAACTGAGAAGCGATAAACTCATCATCTATCTCGATTCCGGGCGCAAGTCCGTCTATGACAACTCCTATTTCCTCGCCATGGCTTTCACCGAAAATGGTAACCGCTACATTTTGTCCGAATGTATTTTTCATAATTTTAATCCTCTGAATTTAAATGATTTTCTTCAAATCCGAAATATCCGTTTCCTCGATCACAAAGCTTCCGATTTTTTCAACTTTTATCAACGATACTTTTCCGTCTGATGCTTTTTTATCATGCATAACGGCTTCAAAAACTTTTTCTCTGTCCGCTTCGTATTGCGTCGGCAGATTCATCTTTTTAAGAACCGGAATCAGCCTTTTCCTGACTTCTTCCGATACGAGGGGTATCATACCGAGGGCGACGGCCTCGCCGTGGTATAGCTTTCCGTCGGAAGTGCTTTCATATCCGTGTCCTATCGTGTGTCCGAAATTAAGGATTTTCCTCAATCCCTGCTCTTTCTCATCTTCTTCGACAACGGCTTTTTTTATTCTTAACGACCTCTCGATGATAGTCTCTATATTTTCTTTGATATCGCATTTTTCTATTAATTCAAACAGCTCTGCGTCCGATGTGAGAGACATCTTGACGGATTCTGCAAGTCCCTCCGATATCTGGCGGGGCGGAAGCGTTTTTAAAACATCCACGTCTATCACGACTCTTTTCGGCTGATAAAAAGCTCCTACTATATTTTTTATACCGTCAAGGTTTACCGCCGTCTTTCCGCCTATTGAAGAATCGACCTGTGACAATACGGTAGTCGGTATATTATAAAAATCGACGCCCCTCATATACGCCGATGCAGCAAAGCCTGAAAGGTCTCCGACAACGCCGCCTCCGACGGCAACAACACAGTCCTTTCTCGAAAATCCGGCTCTGAGCATGGCAACGAGGATTTTTTCAAAGCTCTGAAGGCTTTTGCTCTTCTCGCCTTGTTCTATAGTAAATATGTGAGGCTCTTTACAGCTTTCCGAAACAGCATTTACATATTCTGTCGGAACTCCGCTGTCAGTCACTATAAAAACTTTTCTGTTTAAATTAAGGTATTCTCCTATTTTGCGCAGACTTCCTTTTTCGATTATAATGTCGTAACTGTCCGCGCCGAGATTAACCGGCAATATCATAATTTCCTCTTTCTGACGCATTTGCGGCGTCATTAATTACACTTATTGATCTTGTTTTTCTTCGATCAGGTTATATCGTCCGACTATCTTTACGGTGTCGCACCAAAAAGAAAGTCTGGCAATCATTTCTCTTCCGTACTCATTTGTAATATCGCCTTCGGCTTCAACATAAAAATAATAATTCCATGCGATGCTTTTCATCGGACGGCTTCTGAGTATATGCATATTAAAGCCGTAATCGCCGATTATATTTATTGCTTTCGCAAGTCCGCCGGCGATATTCGGAACGGTAAATAAAAGAATGAACGCATTTTTCTTCTCCGCTTTTGACTCGGGTTTTTCATCTTCTTTATTTATAAATACGGCAAACCTTGTAGTATTGTCCTTGCTCTCATTGATATCTTTTTCGATGACCTCAAGTCCGTATAAAGCGGCTGTTTCTTCGCTGGCGATAGCCGCAACCTCTTTACTGTTCATCTTTGCGACTCTGTAAGCCGCTCTGGCTGTATTTACCGCACCTTCCGGTTCAAAATTATTTTCATAAATATAATTTTCACACTGTTCAAGCGCGGTAGGATGACTGATTACTTTTTTTATATCTGATTTCTTCGCTCCGGGTATACCGAGCAGATTCTGTGTGATGGCAAGTCCATACACGTCTTCTACTATCAGATCTCCGGAAAACATCAAATCTGAAACCTGAGAAACTTCGCCTGCATAACTGTTTTCAATAGGAAGGACTGCCGCGTCGCATTTTTTCTCAACAACAGCGTCATACGCTTCCTTAAATGATTTGAAAGATATAAGTTCTTCATTCGGATAAAGACGCATTGCCGCTATATGAGCAAATGCGCCCTCTATTCCACTGTACGCTATTTTCATTTTCAAACTCCATTATTTCTATATGTCAATTGACCCATAGCATTGTATCAAATCCTTTAAGAGCATGTCAACACTTTATCGCTTTAAAGTGTCATTGTTCCCCTTTTATTTCCTCAAATACTCTGCTCGCGGCTTCCAAAGACTCGGGAACGATCGGATATATGGGATATATATGATTCATTCCTTCACCTATGATAAGCTCTGCATCAACGCCGGCATCCGCCAATTTTTCATACATGGCAGTGCAGTCCGGATACAGTATTTCATTTGTTCCTACGAATATCATGGTCTTTGCCATTCCTTCAACATCTCCGAACAGCGGGCTTACCATATAATTTTTAGTGTCTGTATCTCCTGCCCATGCTTTTCCTGCTTCAACTGTTCCGGGCACTTCAAGCATAGGATCGGACGCCTCGTAAGGGGTATGATCCATTGCGCTCATGGATACGTCTACCCACGGAGAAAATACTATAATCTCATCCGGTTGTTCCATATCGTTTTTAAGGAGATACTCCGCATACGCCAGTGCAAGTCCTCCTCCCGCAGAATCCCCCATCACCGTCAGTTCTCTGTCTTCATTTCTGAGTTCGGGATATATCATATCAAGGAGCTCATACGTCTCTTCATATGTATGATTAGGAGCCAGAGGATATAACGGCACGACAACATACGCCTTTGTTTCAAGAGCCATCCTGTCTATGAAGTCAAGATGAAAAGCTGTTATCTCATTAAAATATGCTCCGCCGTGAAGATACAGAACCGTGTCGTTTGATTCGCTTTTTTCTCCGAAGATCAATACTTCATTTTCACCGCAATATTGCATGCTCGCTTTGCTCTTGAACTTATTTGCGTCAAAAGAATAAGGCTCATCCTCTTCTTCCGCTCTTTCTTCCAGCGCCTGTTCCGTATTTTCTTCCGTTGCAAGCTCGCCGTTGTTAAAAATCCTAATTCCCAAGGCAGCAACAGTTGCCACTGATGAACGCGAAAACGCAATGCGTGAAAAAATTTCAAAAGCAGTCAATACGATCAATAAGATCAGAAGATGTTTCAGTATTTTCTTTTTCAGGCTTATATTCTTCTTTTTGTCTTCTTTATTGTCTTCTTTCTTATTTTTCCTGCAACAAAAAAACATTTCGTCCCTCTGATTTAATGATTTATTTTAACATCATAACAGTTTTTAAAGAAAAATACAGTATAGAATATCGTTTCTACACTGTATTATCAGTTCATATCATCTGTATATTTCTTTTATTTCGTCGGTATATTCGCCCTTTGTCTTATATATGATAAGCGGTTTTTCTATCGTAACTCCCGAATTAGCGTATTTAACAGCTTCTATCATGACCATAAGCGGTTCTTTATCAACATAAGAATGTACGAATCTTATCTTTTTCACTTCGAGATTGTATTTTGCAAATGTAATTATGATCTCCGCAAGTCTGAAAGGCCTGTGAATCATATACATGCGTCCTCTTGTCTTTAAGACTTTTGAGGCTTCCCGAGCGATATCATCAAGCTTGCACAGCGCTTCATGGCGCGCTATATATTTTGAGTCTTCCCTGTTTCTGAGTCCGTGCTGATCGATCATATAAGGAGGATTGCTCACAACTACGTTAAAATATTCTCTTCCGAATATTTCCGACGCATTTTTTATATCGCCGTTTACGATATCGATCCTGTCTTCAAGCTTATTGTAAGCTACGCTGCATCGCGCAATCTCGGCGCTTTTTTCCTGTATCTCAAGCCCCGTAAAATGCTCTCCTTTTGTCCTTGCAGCTAAAAGAATCGGTATTATCCCTGTTCCCGTTCCCATATCGAGAACTTTTTCATTAGGTTTTACATTTGCAAAATGAGAAATCAGTACCGCATCAACGCCAAAACGGAAACCGTCTGCCGGCTGATAAATAAAATATCCGTTTTGAAGGTCGTCAAGTGTTACTTCTTTCTCATTCAAGATCATAAGTTGTTTTCTCCGCTTTTATATTATCTTCTTTTTTCTCTTTTCTCGATATCCTCAAGATCGTTAAGCGCCTTTTCCTCTTCAGCCGTCAGTTCGGAATTTTTTTCATGATACCTGTCTTTTTTCTGTTTTTTATGCGCTTTGAATTTTAATTCCGCTACGGGATACTCTCTGAGTTCTTTCTCATCGCCGTCTTCTATTATCACACGGACAGTCTGTCTTAATACATTAATATCTTCAACTTCTCCTGTGAATCCGTCGATCGTTTCAACTCTTTCTCCTTTATTCGGAAGTTTGCTGTTGAGGTATTCATATGTCTCCTGCTCATTTCTTAAGCAGCACATAAGCCTTCCGCAGTTTCCCGATATCTTAGTCGGATTAAGTGAAAGACCCTGTTCCTTTGCCATCTTTATTGAAACAGGAGCAAATTCGGAAAGATAAGTATGGCAGCAAAGAGGGCGGCCGCATATGCCTATTCCTCCGAGAAGCTTTGTCTCGTCACGCACTCCTATCTGTCTGAGTTCGATCCTTGTCTTAAAAGCATAAGCAAGATCTTTTACAAGCTCCCTGAAATCGACTCTTCCGTCAGCCGTAAAATAAAACAATATGCGGCTGTTGTCAAAAGCGATCTCAACATCTATAAGTTTCATATCAAGATTTCTGTATGCAATCTTTTCGAGGCAGATCTTAAACGCCTCTTTCTCTTTTTCTCTGTTTTCCTCCATGTGATGATCGTCTTCTTTTGTCGCCACACGTACAACTTCTTTTAAAGGAAGAGTTATCTTTTCATCATCGATCTCCCTTATACAGAGATAGACAGTTCCGTATTCACGGCCTCTCGCCGTTTCCACTATCACATGGTCGCCTTTTTTTATATTAAAATGCTTGGGATCAAAGTAATATACTTTTCCCAGGTCTCTGAATCTGACCCCGATAACTTTAGCCATTGTTTTCCTCCGCTTAAAGATCAGTTCTCAGAAATGGTCATAAGCAAAAGCTCCATAACAAGCTCCGGATTTACATTTGCTTTAAGTCTCATTCTCGCCGTATATATAGCGTCTATTATCTTCTGTAAACCTTCATATGAGCTGACTGACGCTCTTTTTTTGATCGCCGATCTTTCTTCTTTCAAAATTATTTCTTCTGCGTCCATAGTTGCCTTATAATAAAGAACATCTCTGAACCAGATCGTAAATATCTCAAGATAATCATATATCTCTTTTTTGTTTGCAGCCAGTTTCTTTGCTATGTCTATTCTCTGTGTGCTGCTCATACCTTGAGAATTTTTTATAAAATGAATGCCTTCCTGCAATTTTTCGTGAAATTCAGGAGATTCTGCAATTTTTCTTGCAACTCCAATCTTTCCCATTGCGAACGCCGCATAGATTTTAGCATAATATTCCGAAATATGGAATTCATTTATCAGATATTCGCTTACAACATCGTCGCTCAGCGGATTAAACGTTATGGTATTGCATCTTGAAACTATAGTAGGAAGAAGAACATCCATATTATCCGTGAGAAGAATGATAATGCCGTATACAGGCGGCTCTTCAAGTGTTTTTAAGATCGCATTCTGTGCCTGAGGCGTCATAAGCGATGCGTCCTCAACGATATAAATCTTGTATTCACTTTCGAACGGTTTGATATAAATATCGTCAACGAGCTGCTTTCTTATCTCATCGACTCCGAGCGAATCCGGTTTTTCGTGTTTTACTCTGATGATATCAGGCTGATTGCCGCTCAGAGCTTTTTTGCATGAAGAACATTCCATGCACGGCTCGCCGGTACGTTCTTTGCACAAAAGCGCCATTGCGAAAAGATATGCGAGAGTTCCTTTTCCGCATCCCGGTTCGCCGTTAAAAATATATGCGTGGAATCCCTTATCCATTTTTGCCGTTCTTTTAAGCATTGCTTTAATATCTTTATATCCGGCTATTGATTCGTAACCTTTGGCAATTCCCATAACTATCCCCTCATATCAAAAATTTTTTTATATAGTTCTTTATCTCATCTATACAGTCTTCAATCCGGCCGTTATTTGAAAATCTCTTTATTATTCCCGCTTCTTTAAGCTTTTCTTCCGAAAAATCTTCAGAATCCGCTAAAAATCTTCTGCAGACCTCATTATAACCGGGTTTTGGCTGTTCCTGTTCTCTTTTAACAGCCCTTATAAGTCTTATTCCGTCGTCTACCTCGATATATATCGGACAGACGATATCTTTAAAATATTTTTTCATGCTCATAAAAGATTCGATGGTTCCGATCGTCAGATAATCGTATTTATCTGCCTGAATCTGTCCGTCGTCGACCAGAAAATAATACCACGGACCGTAGATCGTTTCGTAAACCCTCTCTTCTATGATCTTTCCTTTTTTTCTGAATTCAGCAAGCTGATCCTCATTTGAAAAGAAATATTCTTTTCCGTTCTCTTCGTTTTCCCTTTTCGGTCTTGTCGTATAAGAAACGATCTTTTTCAGATCAAGTCCGCTGTCTTTTAAAATACTCTGATATATATGATCTTTTCCGCTTGCGCTTTTTCCTATGATCACGTATATCTTTCCCATAATATTACCTGCCTTTAAATTTAGTCGGCTTAAACCTTAAATCTGTAGCCTACGCCCCAGATAGTCTCTATATACTGCGGCTTTGCGGTATTCAGCTCGATCTTTTCACGGATCTTCTTAATATGAACCGTAACAGTCGCTATGTCGCCGATCGATTCCATCTCCCATATCTTTCTGAAAAGCTCAGCTTTTGTAAATACCTTGTTCGGGTTTGATGCAAGAAATGTAAGAAGGTCAAATTCCTTCGTAGTAAAAGTCTTTTCTTCGCCCCGCACCCATACTCTTCGGGCAGACTTGTCGATCTTGATATCGCGTATTTCAAGAATATCATTTTCCTGAAATCCGCTGCCGATAAGTCTTTCATATCTCGCGAGATGAGCCTTTACCCTGGCAACAAGCTCGCTCGGCGAAAACGGTTTTGTTATATAATCGTCGGCTCCGAGTCCCAGACCTCTGATCTTGTCAATATCGTCTTTTCTCGCAGAAACCATCAGAATAGGCGTATTTTTGTTTTCTCTTATCTTTTTGCAGATCTCAAATCCGTCGATTCCGGGAAGCATCAGATCAAGAAGAAAAATATCAAATTCCTCGTTAAGCGCTCTTTTTAAGCCTTCTTCTCCGTTTGTTTCAATTACAACCTCAAATCCCGAAAGTTCAAGATAATCTTTCTCAAGTTCGGCGATCGCCTCTTCGTCTTCAATAATCAAAATTCTACTCATTGTATGTAACCTCCTGATATTTTCTCAGAACAAAATTGATGATTGTTCCAACTCCTTCTTCTCCCCCGGCCCATACTTTTCCGCCATGATCTTCAAGAATTTTTCTGACGATGGAAAGACCTATGCCGCTTCCTCCTCTCGTGGAGTTTCTGGAAGCATCAGTCCTGTAAAACCTGTCAAAAATACGAGACTGATCTTTCTTGGCAATTCCCTTGCCGTTATCTTCAATCTCTATCTGAACAAAATCTCCGGCGTCTTTTACTCTGAGTTCTATTTTTCTCTCAGGCTTATCCATGTATTTAATGGAATTATTGACGATATTGTGTATAGCTCTTCGAAGCTGCTCCGCGTCCGCTATAATGAGCGCGTCTTCTTTTAATTCATTTACATAATTAAACTTTACGTTTTCTCTTTCAAGTTCGAGTTCGAGCTCATCGGCACAGTCATTAAAATAATCGTTTACATCTAATTTTGTAAATGTATACGGCATTCTGTTTGTATCTATTTTTGAATAATATGTCAGCTCGTTAATAAGTCTGTCCATCTCATTAGTCTTATTGTAAATCGTTCTGATATATTTATTCATCTTTTCAGGCGTATCGGCAACGCCGTCCATGATGCCCTCGCAATATCCTTTAACTGCCGTTATCGGCGTTTTTAAATCATGAGAAATATTGCGGATCAGCTCTTTATTCTCAGAATCAAAATTCAGCTTTTCCTCCTGAGATTCCTTAAGCCTTTTTCTCATTTCCTCGAAATCGGCAAACAGATCGTTAATCTCTTTGATCCCCTGATTTGAATCGACGGAAAAATCAAGATTG
>CASDUB010000074.1 GCA_949283905.1 uncultured Lachnospiraceae bacterium
CCTGAGCCATAAGTTTTCCGATTTCTTTTGAAACCGTATTTTTCTTTGCTCGAAGAGATTCTACCTCTACTTTTATTTCTCTGTTCTCTTTATCAAGAGCGATAACCTCATCTACAAGCGGAAGTTTTTCATCCTGAAATTTATTCTTTATGTTCTGTTTTACAACTTCCGGATTTTCTCTGACAAATTTAATATCTAACATCTTTCATTATCTCCATTTAAATATTTTCAAGTTTTTCCTCTTCAACATTAGAAATAGCACGATTTAATGCTTCTGTTTCTTCTTTACTGAGCATAATATAAGATTCGCCGTTAACAACTTCCTTCATATATTGAAAACAGTTATCTCTGCTGTGTATGGTATTAAGTATAAAACCTGTATTTGAATCGTCAAGCATTGCAAGGGCAAAACTCATTTTTCCGCCGACATCATCAAATGCATCATATTTAACTATACCATAATGTGTAAGCGTTGTAGAAATATGTTTTTGAAGAACGGAAATATCTTCTTTATTTGTATCTCCCTGTTCTGCAATTCTTTCAATATTTGAAAGCTTAGAGGCAAATACCTTTTCCATTGACTCACCGTCACGTCCGCGCATGAACATCTGGTATTTTTTAGTGAGTCGTGTAAGTCTGAGAGACATACTTACGGTAATTACAGATAATATTATTATCAGGATAAGCAGAAGAAGGAACATTATTCCGACATCCATTCCGATAAAATTGGAAACTCCCATATCAGTCATTCTCCTCCTTAACCTTACGAAGCATATCTATGATCCTGTCAAATTCTTCAGCGGAATAATATTCTATTTCAATTTTTCCTTTTCCGCTCTTTCTTCTCTTTATAGAGACTTTGCTTCCGAATATCCCTTTTAATCCCTCTTCTATAGAGTTATATATATTATTTATTTGAGTTATAGTATCAACTTCAACATTTTTTACAGGTTTTTTGAGCCTCTGAATAAGTTTTTCTGTTTCGCGAACGCTCAAATTCCTTGCTTCTATTTGAATAGCAGCGTCAAACTGTTTGTCATCATCCTCCAGTGCCAGAAGAGCTCTCGCATGACCTGTGGAAATGATTCCGTTTATAAGCATATTCTGAACTCTCTGATCAAGTTTAAGAAGTCTCATAGAATTGGCGATAGCTGTACGGCTTTTTGCAACTCTTTTAGCAAGATCAGCCTGCTTCATGTCAAATTCTTCAATAAGTCTCTTATATGCGGCTGCTTCTTCTATAGGATTAAGGTCTTCACGCTGAATATTTTCAATAAGCGCAATTTCCATAACTTCCTGAGCGTTATAATTACGTACAATAACCGGAATTTGTTTTAATCCTGCAAGTTTAGCAGCTCTCCAGCGTCGTTCACCCGCTATTATTTCATAATATTTATCTTTTTTCTGGACAATAAGCGGCTGAATAATTCCATAATTCTTTATAGACTCTGCAAGTTCAGAAATAGCAGCATCATCGAATTCCTTTCTGGGCTGTTCAGTGTTTGGAATAATAAGAGAAATTTTTACATCCAAAATATCATTTTCAGTTGCTTCTTTTTTTTCAGTATTGCTATTTGAAGACGATGACTTATTTTTATCAGACGATACGGCAACGTCCTTAGAGTCCTTAGAGTCCTTAGATTCTTCGGATTCTTTGGAAATTACCAAATCTTCTTTATTATTATCATGCTTTGTTAATTTATTTCCTCCGGGAATAAGATTTTGAAGACCTTTTCCCATATTTAAACCGCCTTTTCTAGCAGCCACTTTAGTTTTCCCCCTTGTCAATTATTTCCTGAGCCAGTTTCTTATAACTTTCAGCTCCTGCCGAACGCGGATCATAAAGATTAATAGGTAATCCATAACTCGGCGCTTCGGCTAATCGAACATTTCTCGGAATAACAGTATCATAAATACTTGCATTTAGATTTTCTTTGACATTTTCCACAACCTGATTTGCGAGATTTGTCCTTGAATCAAACATTGTAAATAAAACTCCATCGATCACAAGATCCGGATTAAGACTTTCATTTACAAGTGAAATAGTATTTGTCAGCAACGCAAGACCTTCAAGCGCGTAGTATTCGCACTGAAGCGGTATCAATAATCCGTCAGCAGCTGTAAGCGCATTTATTGTAAGCATGCTCAATGATGGCGGACAATCAATGAAAATATAATCATATCTGTCCTTTATTTCAGAAACAGCATTCTTAAGCCTGTATTCCTTATCATCAAGCTCAAAAAGCTCTATTTCAGCGCCGGACAAATCTATATTAGATGGTATAATATCTAATTTAGGATATTCCAAAGATAAAATACTTTTTTCTATATCACAATTTCCTATTAAAAGGTCATATATGGAATTTTCAAGCTCATTTTTATCTAAACCTAATCCGCTTGTAGTGTTTCCCTGAGGGTCTATATCAATTACCAATACATTCTTTTCAAGTTCAGACATGCAAGAAGCAAGATTAATAGCCGTAGTTGATTTTCCGACTCCGCCTTTTTGATTTGTGATAGCAACAACTCTTCCCATTTTTCACCCTTAAAATGTTTCACGTGAAACATTACATGTTTTTCATATTAAGATACAACATTCAAAATATATTCACCTATATGAGATAAAGAGACAAAATTCAAATGCATACATATGACTTTTTGCTTATGAGAATCTATAAAATATTTGATGCAATTGATTTTTTATATACTCTTTTCTTTACTGTAAATTACCTTCTGATTATGTAATACAATCAGAAGGTTGATCATCAGGTGTTGAGTACATGATATTATACTATAAATTCAAATATATGCCAAGATGTTTATTAAGAATGTTTCACGTGAAACATTCTTAAATTTCTTAAATTTAAATCAAAAATACCTATGAGATTAAGAAATTATAACCCTAAATATTTCCTAATAAAATATTAGTAATTTTAATCTATTTTATATTTAAAAATCTTAATATACCTTTATTCAAAAAAGCGAAACAATAATTTATTACAAATACAAGTTTTTCTCATGTTTAAAATCCAGATGTAAAGTATTTTTTAAATTATTTCTCATTAAAATAAACTAAATTTTCAAAAAAATATAATTTTCATATAATAAAATTCAAAGTCAAATTATATATTATTATAATCTACTCTTGTAGTCTTTATTCAAAATATTTAAACAAGTGTTTCACGTGAAACATAACTCATTAATAAAAATATATTAATTAATCAGTCACTTATAGTAAATATTTATC
>CASDUB010000075.1 GCA_949283905.1 uncultured Lachnospiraceae bacterium
CGAAACGGAAGCGGAAAGACGGTATTGTTTAAATGTATCTGCGGTCTTTTAAATGTTGATGAAGGAATTATTAAAGTAGGCGGAAAGCAGATCGGAAGAGAGATAAGCGCGCCGAAGGATGTGGGAGTCATAATCGAAACGCCGGGATTTCTTCCTGAGTATACAGGGTATCAGAATCTTTCTTTCTTAGCTGATATAAGAAGGAAAATTAAAAAGGAAGATATATATGAAGTTATCAGGCGTGTCGGGCTTGATCCGGAAAGTAAAAAACAAGTTGGAAAATATTCAATGGGTATGAAGCAGCGTCTTGGAATAGCCCAGGCGATTATGGAAGATCCGGAGTTATTAATTCTTGATGAGCCTATGAACGGCCTTGATAACCAGGGTGTGAGCGATATTAGAAAACTCCTGCTGGAATTAAAGGCGGCGGGTAAGACCATATTGCTGGCAAGCCACAACAGAGAGGATATTTCTATTTTGTCGGATGCTGTTATCGAGATCGACAGGGGCAGGATAATTTCAAATATCGAATACACAAAAGAAGGGTAAGTTTGAAAAAAGGAGAAACTTCGCTATTGTATCTCCTTAAAGAAGTTTCTCTTTTTTTGATTTTTAAGTTTGCCGGCAAGATAGATAATTAGACAGTTGTATGTTATACTTAGGTTTACTAAAAAGTAATCTAAGACTTGAATATATATTGGAGAAAAAAATAATGCCGCTATTTGATAACGAAAACAGAATCTCACAGATTGAAACAGAAAAAGATAAAATTTTTCAGTACATGGAAAATCCGTTGATTTGTCAGCCGTTTATGGAAGATTTTGCAAGGAGATTTTCATGGAGTACGAACGCCATTGAGGGAAATACCCTGTCGCTGGAGGAAACGATCGCGATAATCGATTATGATGAGGTAAGGTCTAATCATACCTATTCAGAATATACAGACGCAAAAAATTCTTATTATGCAATTCAAAAAATGCTGCTTCCTTTTAATAAGACGAAAATTGACGAAACATGGATAAAGAAAACAAATGGCTTTATCATGCATACGCAAGGAGAATATAGAGAGAATACTGTTTATATCGGAAATCTGGCTGAAGCAGTATATTACCCGCCGGAGCCACAGGATGTTCCGGCGCTTATGAAAAAATGGAGCCGAGAAGCAAATATAGAGGCAGGGACAACTAAGGAAACTTTTGAAAAGATTGCTGTCAGCCATATCCGGTTTGAACGGATTCATCCTTTTTCAGACGGAAATGGCAGAACAGGGAGAATGATCGTTAATCAACAGTTGATAAATAACGGATTCCTGCCTGTTTCTATTTCGCCAACCGGAAAGTACAGAGAGGCGTTCAGGAGATATGATAAAAGAGAAGATATCTCGGAAATGATTTACGTTTTATTAAAAAGCGAACTGGAATCTTTTGAAAGGGTACGCAGTCTGGCATTGAAACTTTCAAAAGATCGGGAAAAACAGAAAATATTATAAAGTTTATGAAAAGCATTATCGCATCTGCGGTAGTGCTCTTTTTCGATGAAATTGCTGTTTTTTTTTTGAGGCATAAAAATAGTTTGCAGAATAGGGACAAAAAATGACTGTTTAAGCCATCTTAAAAATGTGACGGAATTGATGTGATAATATACTTTTGCAAATCCAGGCAAGCAAAAAAGAGAAACTCTATCCGGTTGGAAAGATATCACTTCCGGTAAATGAGTTTCTTTTTTTTAAATGTATTTTAACCAGGCTTTTAGTTTGAGATTGAATAAGAACAATAAGTCAGGAGATAGGCGTTGATTTTATTTGTCTGTGCCGATACAATAAAGAGGCGAGGTGATGATGATGGGAAATGATAAGTTATCAACGCAAATGCAGATTAAAGATAAAACTTCCTCAAAGTCTGTTCAAGATGTAATCAGGGAAAAATCTTATGAGTATGGTCTGCCGGAATACCTTCAGAATGACTTGGATGCGTATAAGGAAGGGTTAAAAAACCATTCTCCGATATTAGATTGTTTGTGGGGAGAATTGTATGGCAGCATTAACTTGGCAGAAATTAATGAAGGTGCGATTACATCGGAACATGCTGATTATCTCAGAAAAAAATTTTTATGGGGAGGCGGAGATTCATATGAAAGAGATTGATTTTACAAAATGCAGACGCATTTTAGGTAAAGCATACAGCGGAGCCAATGGCAAAAAGATTGCTGTAGAATATGAAGGTGAAGTTTATATGCTTAAATTCCCGCCTTCTGCGGCAAATAAGCCGACAGAGCTCTCATATACAAATAGCTGTTTCAGTGAGAATATAGCAAGCAGTATTTTTCGAATGTTGGGTATCAAAGCACAGAAAACCTTGCTTGGCACGTTTCATGTATCAGGCAAAACGAAAGTAGTATGCGCATGCAAAGATTTTACATCGGACGGAAAGATTCTATATGATTTTTGCTCCATTAAGAATACAATTATTGATTCAGAACATGGCGGCACAGGCACAGAATTGTCTGATATTATAGAAAGCATAGAAAAACAGCAATTTGTCAATCCTGTTACGCTTAAAGAGCATTTTTGGAATGTATTTGTGGTGGATGCTTTTCTTGGGAATTTTGACAGACATAATGGAAACTGGGGTTTTTTGTATGATACGATTTCTCAATGTACGGAGATAGCACCTGTTTTTGATTGCGGAAGTTGTCTGCTGCCGCAGGCGGATGAGAATACGATGGAACGTGTTTTACATGATGAAAATGAGATGAACGCTCGTATTTTCCAATTTCCCACATCTATTATAAAGGAAAACGGCAGGAAAATTAATTATTATGATTTTCTTATAAAAGGCCTGTATGAAGGATGCAATGATGCGCTATTGAGGATAGTGCCTAAAATAAATATGGATGAGATCTGCGAATTTATAGAAGATGTGCCGTATCTTTCTGATTTGCAGCATATATTTTATCAGACTTATATTACGGAAAGATGGAAAAAGCTTATTTTACCGGCTTATGAAAGGATTAGATAATCAAGAGATATTATGTCATGAAAACTAACGCAACACGCTATTATTATATTGATAATATAAGAGCTGTCCTTATCATTCTGGTGGTATTCGGACATCTTTTGGAAACGGTCACATTTGATCAGAAGGACTTTCTGTACAATGTGATCTATTCTTTTCATATGCCCGCTTTCGCTTTTATTTCGGGGTTGTGCTACAAACGAAAAGATAAACCTGCGGGGCGTATCGGACGCTATATTTTGCTATATTTAGTATTTCAGGTCCTGTACATTATCTTCAGGAATTTTGTACTGGAAAAGCCGACGCCTTTTCAGTTCACAACTCCCTATTGGATACTGTGGTATCTCGCGGCTATGATCTTTTGGACGATAGCTGCCGATTATCTTGATTTTTCGATAATAAGCGGTCTTTTAGTCATAGCTGTTTCTGTTGTTCTGGCTCTTATGATCGGATATGAAACCACGTTTGGATATAATATGTCGCTGTCGAGGATCGTTTCGTTCTTTCCGTTTTATATTACCGGAGTTTATATTTCCAGATTCAGGGATCGTTTATCGGCGGGCGTTAAGAAAGTTCCGGGTGCGATATGGAAGACTGCTTCGCTTTTAGCGGTGATCGCGTGCGTGTTAAATATATGGGAAAAGAGTGCACATATTAACCGCAAGTGGCTGTATGATTCTTTTCCTTATGCCGAGATGGATTATAACGCGGTGATAAGGCTTATGTTCTTTATCGTGGCTGCGGCATTCATTTTCTTTTTTATGGCATACGCCTATAATAAAAAGATCCCGATCTTTACGGCAATCGGAAGAAATTCGCTGCCGGTTTTTCTGCTTCACGGATTTATCGTGAAGTATCTTAATCATATAAAATGGTCGCGGCAATTAGTTCATCCGCTGGCTGCGTGTATATTGCTTGCTGCGATACTTGCGCTGCTGCTTTCTTCAAAACCGATTGCGCTTGTATTTAAGAAAGTCTTCAGGTGAAATAATTTTATCAGATTGATTGTCAATTAAATCCGATATTTGTAAAAAATTTAAAATTGCTTGTAAGCATATTATTTGATACTATGATACTAAGGTCAGAAGGTCAGGCTTTTCATGCTTGCATGAAAATGACTGACTTTGAGACCTGCAAAACACCGAACAGCAGCCATTTTTCAAGGGAAAATGAGCGGATGTGAGGTGTTTTAGGATTTCGGAAGCGCGTAGCACGAAGAAATCCGTAGTATCATGAGGTTAAAATATATTTTGACTTCAACATCATACCATAATAGTATATAGAGTAGTGAACGGTGTCTGCAGGTGCAAGCCGTGCAGGTGAAAAGGGAAGCGGGTGCAAGTCCCGCACGAACTCGTCACTGTAATCAGTAATGCGTAAGATCAATATCTGATGTTTGATTTATACATCAGATAAGCCACTGTGAAAACGGGAAGGCGATCAACGCGAAAAACTGTAAGTCAGGAGACCTGCCGTTCATGGCAGACATAAAGCCACGAGTAATTGGCGATTGGTCACATTTAAGACACAGCTGTGGAGCTGTGTTGTTGTTATGCGTGTACCGGCCTCTTTATCGTGGACTCGATAGGGGCTTTTTTTATGCCTCAAAATTTTATTCGGGTCTTAAGAAAGGAGAATAGTATGAGCGGAAAACTTTATGGAGTGGGGATAGGTCCGGGCGATCCTGAGCTTTTGACTTTAAAAGCCTACAGGATATTGAAAGAAGCGGATATAATCGCTTTTCCCGGGGAAATACCCGAAGAGACAGTAGCCTTTGATATTATAGGCAAAATAGTTGATTTATCCGGTAAACAGCTCTTGGGTCTGTCATTTCCGATGACAAAAAACAAAGAAGAACTCGAAAAAGAACATGACAAAGGAGCCGCGGTGATTGAATCGTACCTGAAACAGGACAAGACTATCGCGTTTCCCACACTGGGAGATCCGTGTGTGTATTCTACTTATTTTTATATTCACAAGAGGATCATCGAAAGAGAATATGAAGCGGAAATCATTCCGGGGATCACTTCGTTTTGCGCTGCGGCGGCCATGATAAACGAATCCCTTGCGGAAACCGATCGCCAGCTGCATATTATCCCGTCTGCTTACGGGATCGAGGAAGCTCTTAAACTTCCGGGGACTAAAGTTTTGATGAAAGCCTGCGGCAAATACAAAGAAGTTTACAGACAGGCTAAGGAAAGCGGTCAGGATGTATGGTGCATTCAGAATCTCGGAATGAAGAACGAGCGTATCTTATTTGACGCGGACGAAGAAGAAATAGAGAACAGTTACTATACATTGTTTATTGTTAAAGAAAGATGACGACAGATTTAAAGGGGTAAATTATGAAGTTCAGAATGAAAAAGCTTCTTGTTTTATTACTCTCGGCAAGCATGATCATGGGTACTGCCGTTTATTCGCAGGCGGATGAAGAGATTGTTTTGACGGAAGCATTGGAAGAAACCATAAAAGAAACGGCGGAAGCTGATACTGAAAATAAAGAGATTGATAAAGAGATTAATAATAGTGAGACGTTAGAAGTCAATTCGGAAGACAAGACTGAAATTGAAACAGAAGAAAAATCCGAAGTGAAAACTGATGTCGGGGATGAATTGAAAACTGAAGATGAAACTGAA
>CASDUB010000076.1 GCA_949283905.1 uncultured Lachnospiraceae bacterium
ACACGCATAATGTTCGGATATGATCAGAAAAACAGCGCGCATCCATACGACCTGTGGATGCACAGCCTGTATACGGTCACAGGGCTTCCGAAGGATATTGACGACGGGATGGTTTATCTCGCCGCACTTCTGCACGACATAGGCAAGCCTGACTGCCGCACGGCAGGCAAGCGGGAGGGCGACACAAACATGCACTATTACGGACACCCGCAAAGAAGCATGGAAATAGTAAGGGACGAGGTCATTCCGGAACTTATCGAAAGAGGAGAGGTCATCTCCCCGGACGAGAGGAGAAGGCTTATTTATTATGTCGAATATCATGACGACAGGGTAAGCCTGAGACCGAAGCATCTTTTAAGGCATCTTAGGATGGGCGCGTCTATGGACGAATTCAAAAAGCTGATGAAGCTTCAGGTGTCAGATGCAAGGGCGCATGTGCTCATACCGGTGGTCGTACAGAGGATAGAGATCTGTGAAGCCTGGGACGGGGAGTACGGCGAAGATACATACGCAAGGATCAAAGAAGGGAAGATATGAGCGCCGGAAAAATCAACCAGAAATCACGTTTTGACGCAGAGGGTTTTTGTGCAAAATATAAAAATATTTGTTGATTTATATAGCGTTGTCATATAAACTATAAGTAGGTTTTGTTATAGTTTTGACAAGTGAAATGTCCGGTTTCACATGTCTGCACTTGGAGAGAGGTGCAGGCATTTTTGGTCATATAACGGCCATTTAATATTAACGGAGGTGGTATTGAAGAATGTTAGACAAATCCTATTATGACAAGGCGGATGAGATCATCGCGCAGCACGGCGCCGATCAGGCTTCTTTGATCCCTATCATTCAGGATATCCAGGCTGAATACAGATATCTGCCGCTTGAGCTTTTAAGCTATGTCGCGGGGAAGATAGGCATTACGGAAGCAAAGGCTTACAGTGTGGCGACGTTTTATGAGAACTTTTCCTTCGAGCCGAAGGGCAAGTATGTCATAAAAGTGTGTGACGGGACCGCCTGCCATGTGCGCGGCTCAACGCCTATTCTGGAGCGGCTTTACAGCGAGTTAGGGCTTTCCCCGGAGAAAAAGACTACCGACGATATGCTGTTTACTTTGGAAACGGTTTCATGTCTCGGAGCATGCGGACTTGCCCCTGTAATGACAGTCAACGATAAGGTGTATCCGGCGATGACTCCGGATGCGGCTGCGGAATTGATCCAGGACTTGAGAGGTTGAGCGTATGGAGAGGATTATAAACAGAGAAGCGCTGGAAAAGGCCAGGGAAGCGGCGCGCAAGGAAGTGGAAAGCAGCAGATGCCGTATCCTTATATGCGCTGGAACGGGATGCCTTGCGGGCGGATCCGGCGAGATATATAAAAGAATGTGCGAGCTTGTAGCGGAAAATCCGAACGTCGAGGTGCATTTCGGAGACGGGATAGCGCACGGCGAAGGCGACATAGGCGTTCATAAGAGCGGATGCCACGGCTTCTGCGAAATGGGACCGCTGATGAGAATAGAGCCGATGGGAATACTTTATACAAAGGTAAAACCGGAAGACTGCGAAGAGATCTTCCATCGCACGATAGAAAAGGGCGAGATAATCCGCGAGCTCCTGTTCAAACAGGAAGGAAAGGAATATCAGCGCCAGGACGACATTCCGTTCTATAAAAAGCAGACAAGAAACGTACTTAAGAATTGCGGTCATATAGACGCCGAGCATTTGGAAGAATATCTTGCCACAGGCGGATATAAAGCGCTTGAAAAAGTTCTTTTTGAAATGACGCCTGACGAAGTAATAAAAGAGATTTCAGAATCCGAGTTAAGAGGACGCGGAGGCGGCGGATTTTCAACGGGATATAAGTGGACGCAGGTTGCGCGTCAGCCGGAAAAGATCAGATACGTCGTATGTAACGGAGACGAAGGCGACCCGGGAGCGTTCATGGATCGAAGCGTCATGGAAGGCGATCCCCACAAGATGCTTGAGGGAATGATGATTGCGGCTTACGCCGTAAGAGCGCAGGAGGGTTATATATATGTGCGCGCGGAATATCCGTTGGCTATCGAGCGCCTTAAGAAAGCAATAGCTCAGGCAGAAGAAGCCGGTCTTTTAGGCGACAATATCCTCGGAACGGATTTTTCTTTCCGTATCCATATAAACCGCGGAGCGGGAGCTTTTGTATGCGGCGAAGGCAGCGCGCTTACGGCTTCCATCGAAGGAAACAGAGGTATGCCTCGTGTAAAACCGCCCAGAACGGTTGAACAGGGACTTTTTGCGAAACCGACCGTACTCAACAACGTTGAAACATTCGCTAACGTGCCGATGATCATTCAGGAGGGCGCGCAGTGGTTTAAGAGCATAGGAACTGAAAAGAGTCCGGGAACAAAAGCTTTCGCTCTTACAGGCAGCGTAAAGCATACAGGACTTATCGAAGTGCCTATGGGAACGACGCTTCGGGAGATCATATATGATATAGGTGGCGGAATTAAAGGGGACGGTACGTTTAAAGCTGTTCAGATAGGAGGACCTTCGGGAGGATGTCTTACAGAACAGCATATGGACATAGGACTTGATTTTGATTCCCTTAAGAAGATCGGTGCTATGATCGGTTCCGGCGGTCTTGTCGTAATGGACAACAATACCTGTATGGTTGAAGTTGCAAGGTTCTTTATGAACTTTACACAGAATGAGAGCTGCGGTAAATGTGTTCCGTGCCGCGAGGGTACAAAGAGAATGCTCGATATACTAGAACGTATTGTATCCGGTAGAGGAAAAATTGAAGACCTTGATATGCTTGAAGAACTTGCGGGTATGATAACTGATACGGCGCTTTGCGGCCTTGGAAAGAGCGCGGCGCTTCCTGTTATGAGCACACTTAAGTTTTTCAGGAACGAATATGAAGAACATGTTATAGATAAACGCTGTACTTCACATACTTGCTCTGCAATGAAGCGATATATAATCAGCCCGGACAGATGTAAGGGCTGCTCAAAATGCGCCAGAAACTGCCCGGCAGGCGCTATCAGCGGTAAAGTTAAAGAACCGTTTGTTATCGATGCCGATAAATGTATCAGGTGTGGAGCCTGTGAGAGCGCATGCGCATTTGGCGCTATACATATAGAATGGTAGGAGGTGAGAAAGAATGGGATATATGACAATAAATAACAGACGCGTTGAGTTTACGGATGAGAAAAATGTACTTTCAGTGATCCGTAAAGCAGGTATCGAACTTCCTACATTCTGCTATCATTCGGAACTTTCCACATACGGCGCGTGCCGAATGTGCGTTGTAGAGGATGAAAGAGGAAAAGTATTTGCTTCATGTTCAGAGGTGCCGAGAGACGGAATGACGATTTTTACAAATACGCCGCGTCTTCAGCATCACAGGAAAATGATTATAGAACTGATGCTTGCATCTCACGACAGAGACTGTACAAGCTGTGCAAAGAATGGTGTATGTACGCTTCAGGCGCTTGCGAACCAGTTAAATGTAAGCAATGTAAGGTTTGAAAATTATAAAAAAGAACGTCCTAAAGACACAAGTTCAGACTGCATTATACGTGATCCGAACAAATGTATACTTTGCGGCGACTGCGTGCGCATGTGCGAAGAGATCCAGGGACTCGGAATACTTGACTTTGTTTCAAGAGGATCCAAAATGCATGTAACGACGGCGTTTGACAGACCTCTTTCGGCTACCGAGTGCGTAGGCTGCGGACAGTGCCGTATCGTGTGTCCTACAGGTGCTATTCTTATCAAGCGTGATATGGATCCTGTATGGAAAGACCTTGCCGATAAAAATAAAATCGTAGTTGCTCAGATAGCTCCTGCAGTGCGAGTTGCCATCGGAGAAAGATTCGGATTGCCGGAAGGCGAAAATGTTATCGGACTTCTTGTTGCGGCTCTCAGAAGACTGGGATTTGACAGAGTTTATGATACAAATTTCGGAGCCGATCTTACGGTAATGGAAGAATCAAAGGAATTTCAGGAGCGTCTTGCATCGGGAGGAAAACTTCCGCTGTTTACATCGTGCTGTCCGGCATGGGTAAAATACTGCGAACAAAAATATCCTGAGTTTAAAGATAATCTGTCAACCTGCAAGTCTCCTCAGGAGATGTTCGGCGCTCTTTTGAAAGAGGAGGCGCGTGCAAATGCTGATAAAGAGTCAAGAAAAACAGTTGTTGTTTCGATAATGCCTTGTTCGGCTAAAAAAGCGGAGATAAAACGTCCTGAACATTTTACTGCGGGAGAGCAGGATGTGGATTATGTATTATCTACAGTAGAAGTAAGCCGAATGATAAGGGAAGCAGGTCTTGACCTTTCTAACCTTAAGCCTGAAGCAATGGACATGCCTTTTGGATTGGCGTCAGGTGGCGGAGCTATATTCGGAGTTACAGGCGGCGTTACAGAAGCTGTTCTGCGTCGTCTTGTAGGAAGCCACGGACAAGAAACGCTTGAGTTTATCAGCAGCACCGGAATCCGCGGCGAAGACGGTATTAAAGAAGCAACTGTAAATCTCGATGAAAGGGAAGTTAAGATTGCTGTAGTAAACGGACTTGCATCTGCAGGAAAGCTGCTTGAAAGAATCAAGGCGGGTGAAGCTTATTACGATTTTGTTGAAGTAATGGCCTGCAAGAGCGGATGTATCGGCGGCGGAGGCCAGCCGGCCTGGAGAAGCTCTAAAGCGAAAAAATCAAGAGCGGACGGCATTTATGAAGTTGACCGTACATCACAGATCAAGATTTCGAATGAAAATCCGATCATAGAAAATGTATACAATGGAATTCTTAAAGGAAAGATTCATGAATTGCTGCATACGAGATGAAAAGAGTCGTATGAAGGGTAATTCATAATATTTTCCCTGAATCAAAAGTTTAAAACAAAGAAGCATATTTCCTCCGGGAACCGTTGGCACTTAGTCCTCGCGCAGCGGCACTAAATTCGCGCTGTGCGCTCATTAAGGCCCGGCGCTGTGGATGTTCCCTTCGGAAAAAGTGCTTCTTTTTTTTTAGAGAAGGTTTCAGAAACCGAGTATGCGAGCTGCCTTCAAAAGCCCGGCCTGGGTTTTGCCGTCTTCGATTTTGTTGTTCATAACGTCGTCGAGGAGCTGTTCTAACGGAACTTTCTTAAATCTGAGAAATTCGTCTTTGTCAAGCTGCTGCTCGCCTCGTGTAAGATCACATGCCATAAACATATATATCTTCTCAGTGCTGTAGGCGCATGTCGGAATATAATCTCCCAAGTATGTCCAGTTTTTGGCGGTGTACCCTGTTTCTTCGCGAAGTTCACGTTTTGCGGCGTCTAAAGCTCCTTCGTTGGTGCTATCGAGTTTGCCGGCAGGAAGTTCTGTTATAATGCGGTTGAAAGGATATCTGAATTGTTCTTCAATGATCACTTCGTTGTTTTCTGTAATAGGAACAATACAGACTGCGCCGTTGTGTCTGATGACTTCACGTGTTGTTGTATTTCCGTTTGGCAGTGTTACGGTATCTTTAAATACATGCAGCAGTCTGCCGGAATAAACTTCTTCAGAGTCGATCTTTTTTTCGAATAATTCGCCTTTATATTCTGAATACATTTGCGTACCTCCGTGATGTAAAATATGAATTGTATTTCAATTCGTTGCTATAATAAGATTATAACATTTTTATTGCATTAAATCTTCTTATCTGATAATATTTTTGCTGCACGGTCAGTTCGAGACCTTCCTGACCTAAAATAAAACTAAAGGAGACAATTGAATATGAACAAAAAGGTATTATTTATCACACAAT
Source organism: uncultured Lachnospiraceae bacterium (assembly GCA_949283905.1). Lineage (GTDB taxonomy): Bacteria > Bacillota > Clostridia > Lachnospirales > Lachnospiraceae > Alectryocaccobium. The sequence goes on from CASDUB010000076.1 coordinate 5,771, forward strand.
CCGCAGTCATTGCCGCTGTATATGTGGTTTTGACTTACATCTGCAACATGCTTGGACTTGCGAACGGAGTTATCCAGGTGCGTTTTTCCGAGGCGCTTACAATATTGCCTTTCTTTACGCCGACGGCTGTTCCGGGACTTTTTGTCGGATGCCTGTTGTCAAATATTTTGACAGGATGCGCTATTTGGGATATTATTTTCGGATCTCTGGCAACACTTTTAGGAGCTGTATTTACTTATCTGCTCAGAAAGCGATCACCGTTCCTGGCGCCGATTCCGCCTATAATCGCAAATATCCTCATAGTTCCTTTTGTACTTATGTATGCTTACGGAGTGCCTGACGCATGGTGGTTCCTGGCTGTTACGATCGGAGTGGGAGAAGTAATATCTTGCGGAGTATTAGGACTTCTTCTGCTGTTTGCGCTTAAGCCTTATAAAAAATATATTTTTAAAACAGTTTGATTTGAATTATTAGAAGAATAAATGTTAAGGTTTCAAAAAGGGAATTGCCATCACGGTCAATTCCCTTTAAAATAATTTATATGAAATTTAACAGATACAGGATTGGGAGAAAAACATGGTTATTTATTTGATCATTATAAATATTATAGCTTTTTTCACTATGGGAGAAGATAAAAGAAGAGCACGAGTTCACCGTTGGCGTATTCAGGAAAAAGTCTTATTTATACTGGCGCTGGCAGGAGGCGCAGCAGGAAGTATTTTAGGAATGCTTGCATTTCATCACAAAACACAAAAGATGCGGTTTGTAATCGGAATGCCGCTTTTGCTGGTGCTAAATATAATTTGCATATATGCTTATTATAATTTTCTGAAATAAAAAATGACTTGCGTTTTAGATTTAGTATAATAACGCAAGTCTTTTTTATTTTTCCTGAAATCATCAGATGAGCTGCTGCTCGTTTATCATCAGTTTGAATTGAAGAGAGAGCTTTTCTGCGGCTTTTCTGCACAGGATCATTCGCTGTAAAAAAATCTCAAAATAGTCCATTACGGAGCCGAAGTGAGTGTCTACTGATAGTTTTAATTTAATAAGTGAATGTGCTTCGTTGATCTTGAGTTCTGCTTTTGTAACAGAGTAGTTTACCCGGTCATGAATATCAAAATTTGAGATATCGCGATTGCGAACACGGTTTCGGCGAACATCGCTTTTATCCGCAATAATAAGCGCGGCTGCCATCGGGCTTACCGGAACGCCTGTTCCTTCGTCATGATTTCCTATAGCAGCGACTATCTGAGCAATTTCATCGGCCGGAAATCCGAGATTATCCAAAATACGAAATGCCATAACGGCGCCGCTCTGGCTGTGCTCGACACGGTTGACAAGATTGCCGATATCATGCATGTAGCCTGCGATTTTTGCAAGTTCTACGGTTCTTTCGGGATATCCGAGAGTTTCGAGGATGTATCCTGCTTTTTCGGCAACGTAAGTTACATGAGCAAAGCTGTGCTCGGTATATCCGAGAGCAATAAGCGTTTCATCAGCAGTCTGTATATATGTTCTGATATTTTGATTGTTCTTAATTTCTTCGTATGTCATCTATATTTACCTCTCATTCTGATAAAGTGTTATATATCAAGTTTTGATAGTATCTCTATAATAATAGTAAAAATGTGTGTTTTTTTATAGTATTAACGGTAAAAATATTGTAAAACAAATTCCGCGGTAACCAGTCATAAAATTAAAATAATATACTTAAAAGTTTATTTGACGGTGAAAACATAGTATAATTATAAGTAATTTTGAAAAATAGTCAAAAAATCATTGACAGTTTATTATTCATATGATTTAACGGGAATAGTGAAGTATTGACAGATAAAAGGAGATAAAGATGAAACCATATAATTTTAACGCAAAAGAAATGAAAGATAAAGTAGTTGAATGGATCAGGGATTTCTTTGAAAAAAACGGACCCGGATGCAACGCTATAGTAGGTATTTCAGGCGGAAAAGACAGTTCAGTTGTCGCCGCGCTGTGCGTAGAA
>CASDUB010000077.1 GCA_949283905.1 uncultured Lachnospiraceae bacterium
CAGAGATAATGAAACAGGCTTATATCCAGGCAAGCGATACTGTAAATGCAGCTAATCAGCAGGCTCAGGAAATCCTTGATTCAGCACAGCAGGACGCTAACAACATCCGTATGAGCGCTATTTCTTATACAGATGAGATTCTTTCAAATCTTTCAGATATTATAAGCAATACAATGGCAGACGTTTCAGCTAAGAATTCAGCTCTTATTGATACATTTAAACAGTGCCATGATGTTGTTAATCAGAACCGCAGAGAACTTTCACCGGCGATGGAAGATGCTGCACATGAAGACATAACAACAAGTACACCTCAGCATTCATCATACGATATTGATCTTGATGATGACGATGAGGATTACGAAGACTGATCAGAAAATTGCAGGCACCCTTGAATAAAGGGTGCCTTTCTTAGTATACGGAAAGCAGGTTGTATAAATGAATCTTCCGCAGGAATATATTGACAACATGAAAAAACTCTTAGGCGAAAAGGAATTTGAACATTATATCAGAACTTTTTCCGAGGAACGTCATTACGGCATAAGACTTAACAATAAAAGAGGAAGTAATGAGGAATTAGTCAGTCAGCTTGAAAAATGCGGACTGGCGGAAAAATGTTCATTATCAAAAGTACCGTGGATTCCAAACGGTTACTTTGCTTCGGATACGGCTCCGGCAGCATCTCATCCTTTTTACAGAGCAGGATTGTATTATATTCAGGAGCCTTCGGCAATGACTCCGGCGCGAAGTATAGATATAGAGCCTGAAGATAAGGTGCTCGATATGTGTGCGGCGCCCGGCGGAAAAGCTACTCAGATAGCGTCAAAACTATCGAAAGAAGGATTTCTGCTGGCAAATGATATCAGCGCCAGCAGAGGAAAAGCACTTCTTAAGAACCTTGAAATGGCAGGAGCCGAAAGCTTTTGCGTTACGGCCGAAGATCCTAAAAAGCTTGCTGTTGTTTATCCTGATTTTTTTGATAAAATAGTTTTAGATGCGCCTTGTTCCGGTGAAGGGATGTTCAGAAGAGATCCGAAAGGAATTTCAGCATGGATCGAAAAAGGACCTTCATATTACGCTAAGATTCAGGAGGAACTTCTTGAAGCGGCCGCTGTGATGCTTAAGAACGGAGGCAGTCTATTATATTCCACATGTACTTTTTCTACAGAAGAAAATGAAGAGCAGATATTAAAGTTGATTGAAAGACATCCTGAATTTGAAACTGCAGATATAGAAGGATATGAAGGATTTGAAGCGGGAAAACTCGGCGTTGAAAAAGCCGTGAGAATATTTCCGCATAAGATGCCGGGAGAAGGTCATTTTGTGTGTCTCCTCAGGAAAAATTCTCCGAGCAGTGATGATAAAAATATCAATACAGGATCTTCTGTAAAAGGGATTTTGAAAAAGCTTCCGGAACAGGCGGAAGAGTTTTTGTCTCATGTTAAATATGATTTTTCATCGGGATATTTTATCAGAGAAAAAGAGCGTATATATTATTTGCATAAAAATACGGATAAAAAGGATAGTTTAAGATATCTGCGGACAGGACTTTTTATAGGCACAGAAATAAAAGATCGCTTTGAGCCTTCTCAGGCGCTGGCTATGGTTCTGAATAAAGACAGATTTGACAAGTGTATAAACTTTAAAGCTGATTCTATTGATGCCGAAAAATATATACGCGGAGAATCATTTCCGATTAATACCGATATAAAAAAAGACTTTTCATGGAGACTTATCTGTATAGAAGGATATCCCCTGGGCTGGGCGAAAGTATCCGGAAATATGCTGAAGAATAAATACGAAACAAGCTGGAGAAAAGTCTGAAAACAGGAGAACTGAAGATGAAGATCAAAAAAGGTGACTACGGTTATATAAAAAGCGAAAAGAAGAAACGCCTGCTCAGAACGGTCGGATATTTTATCATTCCTGTCGGCATATTCTTTTTGGGATATTTTCTCAATAAAGGAGACAGGATGAACATATATTCCATTATCGCCGCGGTGGGATGCATTCCCGGCTGTATTTCAGCCGTAACTATGATAGCTATGTGGGCCAGAAAACCGATGTCGGAAGAACTGTATAAAGAAATCGACGCCATAAACGGTATTCAGACAATGGCCTATGAACTCTATATCACAACACAGGAGTGCAGCCTTTTTCTTGACGCGGTTTTGTTTTCAGGAAATGCAGTTACGGCATACTGTGACAGAGAAGTAAAAAAGCAGGATATTAACGCAATTCAGCTGCATGTAAAAAAAGCGCTCCGATTGGAAAAACTCGAAGACAATTTCCGTATCCTGGACATTTCAAATAAAAAGCAGTTTATGGACAGGATAAAATCCGGACGTGGATCATATAAAATGAGAGATCATTCCAATGAAGAAAAAATGAAAGAGATTATATTGCTGCTGGCACTTTAATATGAAGAAAATAGTAATTGATGAAACAACACAAAATCAAAGACTTGATAAATTCCTAAAAAGATACCTGCCGAATGCGGGAGCGGGATTTTTATATAGGATGCTTCGTGAAAAGAAGATAAAGCTGAACGGAGCTAAATCGGATGGAAGAGATATTCTAAAATCAGATGATGAGATCATCATATATTTTTCGGATGAGACACTCGAAAAATTTATGGGAACATCAGAGAACATCGACGAAAAGTCTAAAGATGTAGATTTTAAAGAAGTCAGCAAGTTTAAAAGTTGTATTGTATATGAGGATGAAGACATTTGTATAATTAATAAGCCCGCAGGAATGCTGTCTCAAAAAAGCAGACCTGAGGATGTTTCGGCGTGCGAACTTTTGAATTTTTATCTTCTTGCAGAAAAAAAGATCGATAATCAGATGCTTAACCGGTTCAAACCATCAGCCGTAAACAGGCTTGACAGAAATACGAGCGGAATTCTTGTCTGCGCTAAGACGCTTCCTGCAGCCCAGGAACTTTCTTTGATGTTCAGGGACAGGAGTCTGAAAAAAGAATATATGGCACTTGTTCTCGGAAGAGTTGAAAGAAAATATGACGTCAGGTCATATTTGAAAAAAGATGATAAATGTAATAAAGTGGAAGTTACCGATAAATACAAAGACGGTTACGATAAGATAGAAACTTCATATGAACCGCTGGGGTATTTAAGCAGCGCGACATTGTTAAATGTCGATCTTCTCACGGGAAAGACACATCAGATAAGAGCCCATTTGTCTTATATGGGCCATCCTATTGTGGGAGATCTGAAATACGGAAACAAAAAAGCTGACGGTGAATTCAGAAAAAAATACGGTCTGAAAAGACAATTTCTTCACGCGTACAGACTCACATTTCCGAATATTAAAGGCCGCTTAAAAAATCTATCAGGCAAAAGTTTTATTGCTGAACTTCCTGAGGATCTTAAAGCGATCGAGAAAGAGGTAGTATATGTCAGACAGAGATGATTTTAAATTTGACACAGAAAATGATATAAGAGAAAGAAATAATAAAAGAAGAAAGAGAAAAAAAGAAGAAGAGAAAACCATAAAGCAGACAATTATTGAATATGTGGTGACGATAGCCGTTGTGCTCGGCATCGGCCTTTTTGTCATGAACTTTATATTAGTTAACGCCGAAATACCGTCAGGTTCGATGGAAAATACGATAATGCCCGGCGAAAGAATCTTCGGCAACAGACTTGCGTACAATTTCAAAGATCCGGAAAGATATGACATCATTATTTTTAAATATCCTGATGATGAATCACAGCTTTTTATAAAGAGGATAATAGGACTTCCCGGTGAAACCGTGATAATAGCGGACGGCAAAGTTTATGCGGTTCCTGCAGGAACGGATACAGGTGATGAAACTGACGACGCAATGCTTATCGAAAATCCTTTGATGCATGAAGGCACAAAAATTCTCGATGACAGCTATATACCTGAACCTATGAGTACCGATGACACCACAAAAACAGATATGGTATTCAGAGTTCCGGAAGATTCATATTTTGTGCTCGGAGACAACAGAAATCACTCCAGGGATTCGAGGTATTGGAATAATAAGTTTGTTTCAAGAGACCAGATTGTCGGTGAAGCCGGATTCAGATACTGGCCGATAACAAAGATCGGAATAATAGGATATGACGGAGAGGACAAATGAGTACTTGGAATTCAAGAGGACTTAGAGGTTCGCTTTTAGAGGAACTTGTAAACAGAACAAACGAACAATACCGCATTAACGGTCTGGCCCTTATTCAAAAGATACCGACTCCTATCACACCTATAAAAATCGATAAAGAAAAAAGACATATCACACTGGCGTACTTCGAGCAGAAAAGTACGGTGGATTATATCGGAGCTGTTCAGGGGATACCTGTATGCTTTGACGCGAAAGAATGCAAAACGGATACATTTCCTCTGGCGAATATTCATGAACATCAGATAAAGTTTATGCAGGATTTTGAAAAGCAGCAGGGGGTTGCTTTTATCCTGATTTATTTCGCGAAGCAGGACGTAATGTATTATCTTACTTTACGGAAATTGCTGGAATTTAAGGAAAGAGCAGATAACGGCGGACTTAAAAGATTCAAATTCGAAGAACTTGATGAGGATTTTATATTAAATAAAAAAGAAAATATTCTGATACCGTATCTTGAGGGTATACAAAAAGACTTAAATGAGCGCAATTAATTGTTGCAATATGCTGTTTATCGTAGTAATATGTTAGCAGACTAAAGTGAAGGAAGAAATAAATATGAATCAGCTTATACATACGCCGGCAGGTGTCAGAGATATTTTTGGCGACGAATATAAAAGAAAAGATATGCTGATGTCAAATATCAGCGACATTTTTTCATCATACGGATATCATTATATTCAGACGCCTTCGATAGAATTTTACCCCGTATTTGATAAGGATAAGGGGACTATGCATGAGTCAAGGCTTTTCAGGATGATAGACGGCGACGGACATACTCTTGTATTGCGGCCTGACTTTACTCCTTCAATAGCGCGAGCGGTTTCAAGTTATTTTGCGGATGAGACGCTGCCGATCAGATTATGCTATAAAGGAAATGTATTTTTAAATAACGCAAAGTACAGAGGTCGTTTAAACGAAAGTACTGAGATGGGCGTTGAGCTTATTAATAATGATTCTGTAGAGGCTGACGCCGAGCTTATCGCCATGTCGGTTGATATTATGAAAGCGGCCGGTATCAGAGATTTTCAGATAAGTATAGGCAATGTGGCGTATTTTAACGCTATTGCAGAAGAATCCGGCATGAGCACTGATGATATGTCATACATAAGACATCTGTTGGGTACGAGAAATCAGTTCGGCGCTATAGAATATATAGAAAAACTCAATATAGATCAGAGATCAAAAAAAGCCCTTATGGAGATCCCGACGCTTTTCGGCAATGAAAAGATACTTGATAAAGCCGCGCAGCTTACTTCCAATAAAGAAGCCATAGTTTCTGTTGTCAGACTTAAGGAAGTATATGAAATCCTTAAAGAATACGGATGTACGCAGAACGTCAATTTTGATCTCGGTATGCTGAGTGATTATTCTTATTACACCGGCATTATTTTTCAGGCTGTAACTTACGGAACCGGAGACGCCGTTATCAAAGGCGGCAGATATAACAGGTTTATTGAAAAGTTCGGAAAAAAAGCAGACGCCATCGGTTTTACAACTATTGTCGATTCGCTTATGTCAGCAGTGGAAAGACAAAAATTATCAACAGAACTTCCGATGGACAGAACAATGATATTATATACGGCTGAAAATGCAAAGAAAGCTGTTTCGATTGCCGTTAAGAGCAGATCAGACGGAGATAAAGTTCTTTGCGTTCCGTTTCCCGTTGTAGGAAGCATCGATGCTTACATAGAGAACGCAGAAAAAAATAACTGCGGTAAGATCATTGTTCTTAAAGGCGGAGATGAACATATCATTGATTTACAGAAAGTTGAGGACTGATAAATGCGATATTTGACAATTGCGCTTACAAAAGGCCGTCTCGCCAGAAAAACCATCGAACTTCTGGAAGAAATAGGCATAAGCTGCGAAGAGATAAATGATAAAGATACAAGAAAACTTGTATTTACCGATGAAAAAAACAAGATCAAGATCTTCATGTCAAAAGGGCCTGACGTTCCGACTTTCGTAGAATACGGAGCGGCAGATATTGGCGTTGTGGGAAAAGACACTATTCTCGAAGAAGACAGAAACGTATATGAAGTTCTCGATCTCGGATTCGGCATATGCAGGATGTGTGTCTGCGGCCCGGAATCGGCGAAAGAATATCTTCAGAAAAATCAGCTGATCAGAGTTGCTACAAAATATCCGAAGATCGCCAAAGAATATTTCTATAACAAAAAAAATCAGACAGTTGAAATTATCAAAATGAACGGTTCGATCGAGCTTGCTCCTATAGTCGGACTTTCTGAGGTCATAGTCGATATTGTTGAAACCGGAAGCACGCTTAGAGAAAACGGACTTACGGTACTTGAAGAAATCCTTCCCCTTTCTGCTCGTGTTATAGTTAACCCGGTAAGCATGAAGATGGAATACGAGCGTATCAGTTCACTTATTATGGATATTAAAGAAGCTATAAACAGGAGGCAGCAGCAGTGAAAGTATTAAGATTGACAGCGGAAGCGAAAGATTCTCTTTTATCGGAACTTATCAAGCGCAGTCCTGAACATATGGTAAGCTTTGAGACTGCTGTAAGAGAAATACTCGATAAAGTTAAAATCGATAAAGACAAAGCGTTATTTGAATATACTTCAAAATTTGACGGTTTTGAATTAAATGCCGATAATATAAAAGTTTCCGAAGAAGAGATCGATGCTGCTTATGATAAGATCGATAAAGATCTTTTGGACGTGATCAGAAAATCGCTTGTAAATATAAGGGATTTTCATGAAAAGCAAAAAATGAACAGCTGGTTTACCAGTACGGATAAAGGAATCTTTCTCGGACAGAAAGTTACTCCCATGAAAAGAGCGGGAGTTTATGTACCGGGAGGAAAGGCGGTCTATCCTTCTTCCGTTCTTATGAATGTTATGCCGGCGAAAGTTGCAGGCGTGGAAGAAATAATAATGACAACGCCGTGCAACAGCAGGGGAGAACTGAATCCGGCGGTGCTTGTAGCAGCCAAAGAAGCCGGTGTTGATACGATATACAGAGTGGGCGGTGCGCAGGCTATAGCGGCGCTTGCATACGGAACAGAGAGTATTCCGAAAGTCGATAAAATAGTGGGACCGGGAAATATATATGTAGCTCTTGCGAAAAAAGCTGTATTCGGAAATGTAAGCATAGATTCCATAGCAGGACCCAGCGAAATACTTGTGATAGCCGATGAAAGCGCCAATCCGAAATTTATAGCTGCCGACCTTTTATCACAGGCGGAGCATGATCAGATGGCTTCGGCTATTCTGATTACTACAAGTGAAAAGATCGCAGAAGATGTTCAAAGAGAGATCAAAAAATTTACGGATGAACTTCCGAGAACAGAAATAATAGAAGCTTCTCTTGAAAATTACGGATATATACTTATCGCCGAAAATATGGAAGATGCGGTTGATACTGCAAACGAGATCGCTTCAGAACATCTTGAGATTCTTACTAAAAATCCGCTGGAGACAATGACCAAGATAAAAAACGCCGGAGCGATCTTTCTTGGGGAGTATTCGAGCGAGCCCCTCGGAGATTATTTTGCAGGACCTAATCATATCCTGCCTACAAACGGAACGGCAAAATTCTTCTCGCCGCTTTCTGTTGATGATTTTGTTAAGAAATCAAGTGTTGTATATTATTCTAAAGAAGCTTTATCGGAAGTTCACAAAGATATTGAACAATTTGCCGAATCTGAAGGTTTATACGCCCATGCAAATTCTATAGCAGTGCGTTTCAAGGAGGATTGATATGCCAAGAAAAGCCGAAGTATCCAGAAAAACAAAAGAAACCGATATAAATATATGTCTTGATATAGACGGATGCGGAAAAGGAAATATTGACACAGGCGTAGGATTTTTTAATCATATGTTAAACGGTATGGCAAGACACGGATTTCTTGATCTTGATGTAAAGATCAAAGGCGATCTTGATGTTGACGATCATCATACTATTGAAGACTGCGGCATAGTATTAGGACAGGCGATATCGAAAGCCCTTGGCGGCAAGGCCGGAATAAAGAGATTCGGAAGCTGTATTTTGCCAATGGACGAAACACTTGTGCTTTGCGCCGTTGACCTTTCGGGAAGGCCGTATCTCAACTTTGACGTGACTTTCCCTACTGAAATGTCCGGGGATATGCACAATGAGATGGTAAAAGAGTTCTTTTACGCGATTTCATATTCAGCAGGGATGAATATACATATAAAGCTTCTTGACGGCGGCAACAGCCATCATATAGCGGAAGCTGTATTTAAGGCTTTTGGCAGAGCTCTCGATGAAGCAGTAAAATATGATGAAAGAATTTCTGATGTATTATCAACGAAGGGAACATTGTAATGTCTGAAAAAGAAAAAATATCATGGTCGGAATTAAAACTTTCAGATAACGGTCTTATACCGTGCATAGTACAGGATGCCGGTAATAATGAAGTGCTTATGATGGCTTATATGAACCGGGAAGCTTATGAAAAAACTCTTGAAACAAAAGTAATGACATATTATTCAAGAAGCAGAAATGAGCTTTGGATCAAAGGAGCCACATCGGGACATTATCAGTATTTAAAAGAATTCAGGATCGATTGTGACAACGATACACTGCTTGCGAAAGTAGATCAGGTTGGCGCAGCCTGTCATACAGGCAACAGAAGCTGTTTTTACAGAGTCATTGATTAAATAAAATACTAATGACGGCAGGATAGATGTCTTTGCCGTCATTTTTTGGGATAAAAAGATCGGAGGGGATATGAAAAATTATCTTGCGCCATTAGAAGGCGTGACTACATTTGTTTACAGAAACGCATATAACAGAATTTTTGGCAAATATACCGATAAGTATTTTGCTCCTTTTATTGTTCCGCATATAAAAAGAGATATGAACAATAAAGAAAAAAGAGATCTGCTTCCCGAAAATAATTCAGAGCTGTATCTTGTACCGCAGATACTCACCGATAACGCCGAGGATCTGCTGCGATATGAAAAAATCATGAACGATCTCGGATATCCCGAAATAAATATAAATATAGGATGTCCGTCAGGTACTGTGGCATCAAAGGGAAGAGGCGCCGGTTTTTTATCGAGAAAAGAAGAGCTTGATAAATTCCTTGATAAAGTTTATTCCGGCAGGAAAGGAATCGTATCGGTAAAAACAAGAGCAGGCATTGAAGAACCTGAAGAGTTCTATGAAATACTGGATATCTATAATAAGTATCCTATAGATGAACTGATCGTACATCCGAGGACATTAAAACAGTTTTACAGGGGAACACCTGACAGAGAGATCTTTTTGTATACTCTTGAGAACAGTAAGAATAAAATTGTCTATAACGGCGATATATATAAACCGGAAGATCTTAAGGAACTTTGCAGTGCTGCGCAAAAAAGGTGCCCTGATAAATCTTTTGATCTGATGATTGGACGGGGCATAATCGCTGATCCGGGACTTTTCAGAGAAATTAAGACAGGAAAAAAGATAACTGCAGATGAGCTGAGAAAATTTATGATTGAGATAGAAGAGGGCTATGGCGCGTTTCTGCAGGGAGAATCCCAGGTCATGCTGCGTATGAAAGAAATCTGGACTTATCTCGGAACGATGTTTGACAACGACAAAATACTTAAGAAAATAAAGAAGTCGAAAACGCTTCGGGAAATGAATGATCTGATGGAGATATATTTAAAGGAATTAAATAATAAATAAGTTTATAGTCAGGCGGAGAAAAAATGGATAAATATGAAAATTTGAAATGGAAAACTATTAGCAAAGAAAGAATACTTCATACTGCTGTTTACGATGTATATAGTCAGAAAGAAGTGGCTGCTTCTGGATTGGAGGGCACATATGTCGGAATAGAAGCTCCGGACTGGGTGGTGATCATAGCCGTTCACGGTGACAACTTTGTTCTCGTGAGACAATGGAGACACGGCGCAGATAAAGTAACACTTGAGTTTCCGGGAGGAATAGCTGATCCCGGAGAAAATCCGGAGACAACGGCTTTAAGAGAGCTTGAAGAAGAAACGGGATACAGAGCGGGAAAAATCACATGTCTTGGAAAAGTAAGCTCTAATCCTGCGCTGTTCAAAAACCATTTTTACGTTATGCTTGCTGAAGATCTTGTACAGACGGGAGAGCAGCATCTCGATGCAGATGAATTTATCAAATATGAAGAACTGCCGATTGATGAAGTTATCAGAAGATTCGGTGATGATGAAATGACGCATGCTTATATGGGCACTGCGCTGGCATTTTATTTGAGAAAAAAATTAGGGGGCTGAGGCCCCCTTTTGTAGTTTAGAATTTTAATTTTCGTATCAAAGTACAGGCGGAGACTGCAGGTTGAGGGACGGAGCCGGTAAAACGTCAAGTTTAATAAGATTTGTCGTACCCTGGCTGCTTGTATTTCCGGCAGTTATGACTACCGTATCGCCTGTATGGGCAAGTTTTGTTTTTCTTGCGATCTTAAGAGCATTGTAGAAGAGTACGTCTGTAGAAGAAAACTCTTCGGCAAGAACAGGAAATACATTCCAGCTCAAAGCAAGCTGACGATATGACTGAAGATTTGTAGTCATTCCGATTATCGGAGTAGGAACGTAGAAACGGCTGATAAGACGTCCGGTTCGGCCTGATCGTGTACAGGCGATTATACATTTAGCTCCCGTATCGATGGCCATCTGGCATGTGGAATGAGAAAGAGCGTCCTGAAGACCGTTCAGTTTGAATTCCGATGAATGAAAACGTTTTTCGTAATTAATGTTTTCCTCAGCATGCATCGCAATCTGAGACATAGCCGATACGGCTTCGGCAGGATATTTTCCGACTGCTGTTTCGCCGGAGAGCATTATAACGCTTGTTCCGTCGAATACGGCGTTGGCAACGTCAGATATTTCGGCACGAGTCGGACGCGGCTTTGAGATCATCGATTCAAGCATCTCTGTTGCAGTGATGGAAATACCGCCTTTTAATCTGCAAAGCTGGAGAAGATTTTTCTGGATCGAAGGGAGCTCAACATAAGGTATCTCAACGCCGAGATCGCCTCTGGCCACCATCAGTCCGCTGCAGCAGTCAAGTATCTCTTCGGCATTGTCAACTCCTGAACGGTTCTCAAGCTTTGCGATTATGAGAATATTTTCACCGCCGTTGTCATCGAGAAATTTTCTGACGTCTTTTATATCCTGCGCGCATGAAACGAAAGAGCATGCGACGATATCAACTTTGTTTTCGATACCGAAAAGAAGGTC
>CASDUB010000078.1 GCA_949283905.1 uncultured Lachnospiraceae bacterium
AGTTGTATGCATAGCATTTGTCCTGATTAACGGAACGGGACCTAACGATAAAGTAGCGGATCAGAGCAGACTGTTTGCGGTGAATGATGACACAAACGCGGCCATTATATTAAACGGCGAACAGATCGAAGAATATGGAAAAGTTATCGACGGCAGCGTGTATATAGCATACGATACGGTCTGGGATAAGATAAACAGCGGTTTTTATCTTGAAAATGACACATTGTATATGACGCTTCCGGCGGAAACGAGGACTTGGAATATCAATGACGGCAGCGGAGCGCTTTATAGGGACGAAGCAGGTATAACATATATCTCAGCCGCATGTATAAAAGATAATTCGGATATTGAATTGGAAATATATCAGGAGCCTTATCGTGTTGTGATCAGAAATAAATGGACGGGAATCCGTGCGGCAACTGTGTCTGAAGATACGCAGATAAGAGTGAGAGCCGATGAAAGAAGCGAGATAGCCGTAAATGTTTCGGCAGGAAGCGAAGTCACGATCCTTGAAGAAGGCGAGCATTGGATGCAGGTAATATCGCCTGACGGTCATAACGGATTTATAAAATCCGAATATATTACAGATATAAGAGACGCCGTTCATGAGGCGGATCCAAAGTATCTGTTTGAATCATTAAAATATCCGGACACGATAAAGATGGCGTGGCACTACATTGACAGTACCGAAAACAATAAATATCTTGACGGAATGCTTGCAGAAGCGCACGGATTAAATATTATCAGTCCTACATGGTTTGTGCTTTCGGCTCCTGACGGAAGTATAGTTTCATACGCCGATGCAGAGTATGTGGAAAAAGCGCATTCGCAGTACGGACTCAGCGTATGGGCGATGATTGGCGACTATACGGGAGAAGACAGTTCGACAGGGCAGATCCTTCAAAATTCGGACAGCAGACGTAATTGCATCAATCAGTTGATTCAGCAGGCTTTGACTTATGATATTGACGGTATTAATATAGATTTTGAGACGATCAAATATGAAGAAGCGCCGGCGTATCTGCAGTTTTTGAGAGAATTCACCATAGAAGCCCATAAAAACGGCATAATAGTTTCGGTTGACAACTATGTTCCTACTTATACTAAACAATACAAACGAAATGAAGAGAACAAGATAGTAGATTATGTTATAATTATGGGGTATGATGAACATACGGTATCATCGGAAGAAATCGGTTCCGTGGCATCGATAGGATTCGTTGAAAACGGCATTATCGATACTTTAAAAGAAGTCGATCCTCAGAAAACTGTTCTTGCCGTTCCTTTTTATTCAAGAGGATGGAAGGAGAATTACGGAAGCGCCGGATTTGAAGTTGAAAACGTCTATATGGCGGAGCAGCAGGATTATATAAACGAACACGGCATCGAAGTTTACTGGGATGAAAGCGTCGGACAGAATGTTGGAAGCGCAGAAGGTGAAAACGCCAGGTATTCTATCTGGCTGGAGGATGCCCAGTCTATCGCCAGGAAGCTTGAACTTGTAGATAAATATCAGCTTGCGGGAGCTTCGGCATGGCGTATCGGAATGGAAACAGCAGACATATGGGATGTCTGGGAAAATTATCTCAATTAACGGAAAGGGGAATAATATGGAAAACTTCAACGAAGAATTTAAAACAACTCTGATGGGCGGATTTGACAAAGAGGATGTACTCGCGAAGTTCAAAGCCCTTAATGAAGAGTCTTATGCCAAAAGAAGCAAAATGGCTCTTGAAATAGAAAAGCAGATGAAGATCATCGAGGAAAAAGATAAGATAATCGAAGAAAAAAATCAGGAGATCGAAGCTCTGAAAAAAGATATCCATGAAAAATATCAGAGTTATATCGACAACTATGATACTATCGGAAAGATCGTTTTTGAGACAAGGGTACAGTCTGAAAACAAACTGAAAGAAGCAAAAGAAGAAGCTGAAAAGATCATTAAAGAAGCAAATGAAAAAGCACAGCAGTCAAACGATAAAGCTGAGCTTGAAGTGGAAAGAAAACTTGCTGACGGAAAGAGAAAATACAATGTTCTTCAGGAAGAGATAAATGAGCTTATTCAGCTTGTAAATCAGGTTCAGCACAAATTCATGCAGTCGTTCAAGGCTATTCATGAGATTTCAGGAGCCATCAACGATGAAGGCTACGGATCGGAAATTGACGAATGTTTTGACGAAGAAGATGAATGATGAGAGCTAAAATTGTTTGTTTAAACAGAAATGATCCCGATGAAGAGCTGATTAAAGAGGCCGGCGAGATAATATTAAACGGCGGTCTTGTGGCCTTCCCGACGGAAACGGTATACGGACTCGGAGGAAACGCCCTTGACCCTGAGGCGTCAAATAAAATTTATACGGCAAAGGGAAGACCTTCGGACAATCCGCTTATAATTCATATAGCGAGCTGGGATGATCTGGAAAAAATAGTAAAAGATGTGCCTCAAAAGGCGCGTCTGTTGGGAGAAAAATGCTGGCCCGGTCCCCTTACTATGATATTTAATAAAAAAGATATTGTGCCTGAAGAGACAACAGGAGGACTTGACACGGTGGCTGTGAGATTTCCAAGCCATCCGGTGGCGAGAAAACTCATACTTGCGTCAGGAGGGTTTATCGCAGCTCCGAGCGCGAATATCTCGGGAAGGCCGAGCCCGACGAAAGCGGAGCATGTTATCGAGGATTTGGCGGACAGGATAGATATGATAATAGATTCAGGCGAGACAGATATCGGACTTGAATCTACCATAGTTGATTTCACATCGGATAAGCCTGTTATTTTAAGACCAGGATATTACGGGGAAGAAGATATACGAAGGATACTGGGCGACATCGACGTTGACAAAACGCTGATCAAAAATGACAACTCTTTAAAGCCGAAAGCTCCCGGCATGAAATACAGACATTATGCTCCGAAGGGAGATCTTACGATCGTTGAAGGCGAACGCGATGCGGTTATAGATGAGATAAACCGCCTTGTGAAGGAACATTCCGAAAAAGGATATAAAACAGCCGTGCTTTGTTCCGATGAAACAAAGGACAGATATTTTGGCGCGGAGGTGATATCCCTCGGAAGTCTTTCAAAAGAAGAGGAGATAGCGCATCATCTGTTTGATGTTTTAAGAACTCTCGACAGCCGTAAAGTTGAGATCATTTATTCGGAAGCATTTAATACTCAAAGAATCGGTGCGGCTATTATGAACCGTCTGCTCAAAGCAGCCGGTCATAAAGTGATAGATTTAAAAAAATAAAAGGTAAAAAAGGTAAAAGGAGATAGGATTATGATAGCTTTAGGTTGTGATCACGGCGGTTATGAACTTATGCAGGAGGTAAAAAAGCACCTCGAAGAAAGAGGTCTTGAGTACAAGGATTACGGTACATACAGCAAGGAATCCTGCGACTATCCGGTATATGGTAAAGCAGTTGCAAATGCGATCGTAAGCGGAGAATGCGACAAGGGAATCCTTATTTGCGGTACGGGAATCGGTATCTCAATCGCTGCAAATAAAGTAAAAGGAATCCGTGCGGCTGTTGTTTCTGATACATTCAGTGCTCAGGCTACAAGAGAGCACAATGACGCAAATATAATTGCTTTCGGCGGACGTGTTGTCGGAGCGGGACTTGCCCTTAAGATCGTTGATACATTCCTTGATACGCCGTTTTCAAACGGAGAGCGTCACAAAAAGAGAATCGCTCAGATCGAAGATTGATAAGCTTTTTACAGAACAGTCGTGGGTGATCCATGGCTGTTTTGATATGCAAAAGATAAGCAGGAGGTACCATGAACGAAAAACGTGCAGATTATATAACATGGGATGAATATTTTATGGCCGTTGCGAAACTTGCGGGTATGAGATCTAAGGATCCGAATTCACAGGTCGGTTCGTGCATTGTAAGTCAGGATAATAAGATCCTGTCGATGGGATACAATGGATTTCCTGTAGGATGTTCAGACGATGAATATCCATGGTCAAGAGAGGATGAAGATCCGCTCAATACAAAATATCTGTATGTGACACACAGTGAGCTGAACGCTATCCTCAACTACAGAGGAGGATCGCTGGAGGGTTCAA
>CASDUB010000079.1 GCA_949283905.1 uncultured Lachnospiraceae bacterium
GGAGTTGCGATCCGTGATATAATGGACATCACAACAGCCGCATTTGAAAATAACGATGTTAAGAAAGCCGCTCAGGTCGAACCGCTTGAAGAAGTTATCGACGATATCGTAATGGAAATGAAACAGCGTCACGTTGACCGACTCAGAAAGGGTATTTGTTCACTTGAAGTAGGTCTTGTACTGGAGGATATCCTCACAAACTACGAGCGAGTATCAGACCATTGTTCAAATATCGCGGTTACTATCATTGAAATTCAGGAAGACGCCGCCGATATGCATAAGTATCTTGATGTGACGGTAAAAGGAAGCGATCCTGCCTTCCGTGAAGAATACCTTCACTTAAAACAGGTTTATTCACTTCCGGACAAAGAAGCATAATTAAACGCAGAAAGAAGGTTTGTAAATGCCATTAATATATATTGTTGAAGACGATCCAAGCATTCAGGAAATTGAAGTTATAGCTTTAAAAAACAGCAACTATATGGTTCGCGCTTTTGACAGAGCGTCCACATTTTATTCCGCGCTGGAAGAAGTGCTTCCGGATCTTATCCTTTTGGATATAATGCTTCCGGACGAGGACGGATACAAGATAATACGCAAACTCAGAAGCTCTCAAAAAACAAAACCCATTCCGGTTATAATGATCACTGCGAAAACAACCGAAATGGATATGGTAAAAGGACTCGACAACGGTGCGGATGATTACATCCGCAAACCGTTTTCGGTAATGGAGCTTCTCTCAAGGATCCGTGCGCTTCTCAGACGTTCAACGGAGACTGCGTCTTCAAAAATCTATGTGGGAAATATTCAGCTCGATCATGAAAGGCACACCGTTTCCGTAAATGAGCATAATATAAACCTGACTTTAAAAGAATATGAGCTTCTTCGATATCTGATGATAAATAAAGAGCATGTACTGAGCCGTGAGGCTATCATGCGCCATGTATGGGGTGTTGATTTTGAAATAGAGAGCCGCACGGTAGACATGCACATAAAAACACTGCGTCAGAAACTCGGAGATGCCGGTTCTCAGATACATACTGTACGAGGAGTCGGATATTCGATATCAGCCGAAATCGGAGATGAATAAACTATGAAGCAGCGCATTAATTACAGCCTGGCTCTGATCGCGCTTATCGCGATCATATCTGCCACAATAGCGATAACTTTTATATTTTACGGTCAGTTTCAGGCTCAGGTAAAGAAAGACCTGAAGCAAAATGCGGCGCTGTTAATGGAAACTGATGTATTCCAAAACGCTTATGCGGATAAATCGGAGATCTCAACCGTTTTAAGCGATATCAGTTCTGAAACTTTCAGAATAACATGGATAGATTCAGACGGAACTGTTCTCTTTGATGACGAAAAAAACGCATCGGGACTTTCAAATCACCTTGACCGTCCCGAAATCCAGCAGGCGCTTAAAACAGGAGAAGGCGAGATTACACGTCATTCCGATACATTTGACTTAAACACATATTATTACGCGCTGCTGCTCGATAACGGCACAGTTCTTCGTGTATCCAGCGAATTGATAACGATATTCAGCGTACTGGTCAGCGCTTTGCCTGTTATAGCCATTATTTCCGCTCTTATTCTTTTCGGATGCGTTCTTATAGGGCATCTGCTGACAAAACAGCTTCTGCTCCCTATAAAAGAAATGGCTGACAATCTGGATGACAGCCAGACCATCTCCACTTATAAAGAGCTTGAACCGTTTGTCAACAAAATAAGAATGCAGCATGAAAATATTCTTGCCGCCGCAAAAATAAGACAGGATTTCACGGCTAACGTTTCTCATGAGCTTAAAACGCCGATCACGGCGATTTCCGGTTATTGCGAGCTGATAGAAAACCGTCTCATAGATCCTGAATCAGAAGTTCATATCATACGACAGATACACCGCAATACCGACAACCTCCTTTCGCTGATAACGGATATTATTCAGCTCTCGGAGCTTGACCATCATGAACTTCCGAGAACATTTGAAGATATAGATCTCTATGAAACAGCAAAAGAATGCATCGAAAACCAGCAGGCCTACGCTGCGAAATATCATATCACGCTGACATGTACCGGAGAATCCGCCCACATACATGCTGACAAAGGCCTTATACGTGAAATGATCGATAATCTTGTACAAAATGCGATCAAATACAACAAAGAAAACGGCTCGGTTGCAGTCAGCGTAACGCTTACTGACGATCATCCGACGCTTTGTGTCAAGGACACCGGAATCGGCATATCTCCTGAAAATCAGGAAAGGATCTTTGAAAGATTTTACCGTGTAGATAAAAGCCGTTCGCGTCAGACAGGCGGAACGGGACTGGGTCTGGCAATTGTAAAACATATAGCGCAGATCCACTCCGCGGAGATCAGTCTTGAAAGCGCCATCGGAAAAGGTACATCCATTTCCGTTTTGTTCTAGGTAAAAATAAACCGAAGCAATGCTCCTGATCGGTTCATTGCTTCGGTATTTTTTGCTTTTTAATCACGCTATATGACCTTTTTCTTTGATCACATCTATTACGCTGTCAACATATTCTTCACAGATCTCATCGGAGCCCGCTTCAACCATTACTCTGATGACAGGTTCCGTTCCGCTCTCCCTGACGAGGATCCTTCCGTTGTCCCCGAGTTCATCGGCAACTCTCTTTATCGCCGCCTGTACATCAGTGTCATTCTGCGCATCCGCTTTATTCTTAACACGCACATTTTTTAACACCTGAGGATATAAAACGAGGGGGGCCGCAAGCTCGCTGATAGGAGCTTTTTTCGCGATCATGGCCTCCATCATCTTAAGGCTTGTAAGAATACCGTCGCCTGTAGTCGCATATTTTGTAAAGATGATATGGCCGCTCTGCTCTCCGCCGATCCTGTGGCCGTTTCGGATCATGTTTTCATATACGTATTTATCGCCTACTTTAGTTTTTTCGTACTCGATTCCTACGGCATCGAGAGCTTTATAAAGACCGAAATTGCTCATAACCGTGGTCACGACTTTATTGTTTGTGAGGACACCTCTCTCTTTCATATATCTGCCGTAAATATAGATTATATGATCTCCCGTAAGAACATTGCCCTTCTCATCTACACATAGACAGCGGTCAGCGTCGCCGTCGTATGCAAATCCGATATCAAGCCCTTTTTCCACTACGAATTTCTGAAAATGCTCTATATGGGTGCTTCCGCAGTCGTTATTGATATTATATCCGTTCGGTTCGGCGTTGATAACATAGGTTTTAGCTCCGAGAGCGTCAAAAACCGCTTTTGCTATATTCCATGCGGCGCCGTTCGCAGCGTCAATTCCGACTCTGATATTCTTAAAGCTGAATTTGCAAAGCGACAGAAGATATCCCATATAGCGGTTTCTTCCCGCAACATAGTCAACGGTACATCCGACTTCTCTTGTCGCCAGAGGGATCTCATAAGCGCCGTCTATATATTCTTCTACTTTAAGGATCGTCTCCTCGTCCATCTTCTCGCCGCTGCTGTTCAGCAGTTTGATACCGTTATCATAAAACGGGTTATGCGATGCGCTTATTACGATACCGCAGTCAAAATCATCAACTTTTGTAATGTACGCCAC
>CASDUB010000080.1 GCA_949283905.1 uncultured Lachnospiraceae bacterium
ATAAAATAAACAATATCGCGAAACTTATCGAAGGCAATTCTTATGTAGGACGAGGTATCGTTGTCGGAAAAACGCCTGACGCGAAAAACGCCGTTTCAGCTTACTTCATTATGGGAAGAAGCGCGAACAGCCGCAATCGTATTTTTTCCGAAAAAGAAAACGGCGACATCTACACAGAACCTTTTGACGCTTCAAAAGTAGAAGATCCGAGCCTGATAATATATGCCGCAGTACGTAAGTTTGAAAATAAACTCATCGTAACAAACGGTGATCAGACAGATACGATATACGAAGGCCTTGAAAAGGGCAAAGGATTTGCCGAGGCTCTTGAAGCACGCTGCTTTGAGCCTGACGCTCCGAACCTTACTCCGCGTATAAGCGCCATGCTCACATTTGACAACTCTGATTTTACATATCGCATGAGCATCTTAAAGAGCATCGACGCCGAAGGAACTGACTGCGCAAGATACGAATTCTCATATCCTTCAAAACCGGGTCTCGGACATTTCATCCATACATACGTATGCGACGGAAATCCGATCCCGACTTTCCAGGGCGAGCCTGAAAGAGTTGCGCTTTCAGATTCTATCGATGAATTCACTGACAGCCTTTGGAACGCTCTTGACAAAGACAATAAGATTTCTCTTTATGTTCGTTATACAGATCTTGCCACAGGCAAAGTTCAGACAAGACTTATCAATAAAAACAAATAATTGATCGAAAGGTGTGAAGAAAATGAAAGAATTCGAATTAAAATACGGATGTAACCCAAATCAGAAACCGGCAAGAATTTATATGAACGACGGAAGCGATCTTCCTGTCGAGATCTTAAACGGCCGTCCGGGATATATCAACTTCCTCGACGCATTCAACTCATGGCAGCTCGTTAAAGAATTAAAAGAAGCTCTCGGACTTCCTGCCGCAGCTTCATTCAAGCATGTAAGCCCTACATCGGCAGCTGTCGGAACAGTTCTTCCCGAAAAGCTTAAAAAAGCATGTTTCGTAGACGATGTGCCTGAACTTGACGAATCGCCTCTCGCATGCGCTTATGCAAGAGCAAGAGGAACAGACCGTCTCTGCTCATTCGGCGACTGGGTAGCTCTCTCGGATGTATGCGATGTTACAACGGCTAAACTCCTCAAAAGAGAAGTTTCTGACGGCGTTATCGCTCCGGGATACGAGCCTGAAGCCCTTGAAATTCTCAAATCAAAGAGAAAAGGCGGCTACAATATCGTAAAGATCGATCCAAACTACGTTCCTGAAGAAAAAGAGACAAAACAGGTATTCGGCATCACTTTCGAACAGGGCAGAAACAATTATAAGATCAGCCCTGATCTCTTTACGAATATCGTTACAAAAAACAAAGACCTTCCTGAAACAGCAGTGCGCGATCTCGTAGTAGCCCTTATCACACTTAAATATACACAGTCAAATTCAGTATGCTTCGCTGTTGACGGACAGGCTATCGGCGTCGGAGCCGGCCAGCAGTCACGTGTTCACTGCACGCGTCTCGCAGGAGGAAAAGCAGATACATGGTTCCTTCGTCAGTCAGACAAAGTTCTCAATCTTCCGTTCAGAGAGGATATCGGACGTCCTATCAGAGATAACGTCATCGACGGCTATATCAATCAGAATGAAGAAGACGTATGCGCAGACGGCATCTGGCAGAATTATTTTACAGAGCAGCCTGCACCTTTTACAAAAGAAGAGCAGAAAGCATATCTTGAAACTATCGACAATGTCGCTCTCGGTTCAGACGCGTTCTTCCCATTCAGCGACAACATCGACAGAGCTAAAAAGAGCGGCGTAAAATATGTCGCTGAACCGGGCGGTTCTATCAGAGACCAGGCTGTTATCGACTGCGCAGACAGCTATAACATGGTAATGGCATTCACAGGAATGCGTCTCTTCCATCATTAATCGCTCAAGGAGGAATCGGTATGAAAATTCTCGTAGTCGGCGGCGGCGGCCGTGAACATACAATCATAAAGAAATTAAAAGAAAACAAATCTGTTGAAGAGATCTTCGCGCTTCCGGGAAACGGCGGCATCGCAAAAGACGCTACATGCATTCCCGAGATCGGCGCAACAAATATAGATGCCATCGTTAAATTTGCTTCTGAAAATAAGATCGACTACGCCGTAGTCGCTCCGGATGATCCGCTTGTTCTCGGATGCGTTGACGCCCTTGAAGCTGTTGGCATCCCCTGCTTCGGACCAAACAAAAAAGCGGCCATCATCGAAGGCAGCAAAGTATTTTCAAAAGATCTCATGAAAAAATACGGAATCCCGACAGCCGCTTATGAAACATTTAACGATATGAACAAGGCTCTTGAATATCTTGAGACTGCTCCTATCCCTACAGTAGTAAAAGCAGACGGTCTTGCTCTCGGAAAAGGCGTTATTATCGCCGAGACACGCGAAGCGGCAAAAAACGCTGTTATCTCGATGATGCAGGATAAACAGTTCGGCGCCAGCGGTGACAACATCGTTATAGAAGAGTTCCTTACAGGTCCTGAAGTATCAGTTCTTTCATTTACGGATGGAAAGACAGTTGTGCCTATGATTTCTTCGATGGATCATAAGCGTGCCGGGGACAACGATACAGGACTTAACACCGGCGGAATGGGAACTGTCGCTCCAAATCCGTATTACACTGAAGAAATCGCCAAAGAATGTATGGAAAAGATCTTTATCCCTACCATCAACGCGATGAATGCGGAGGGACGCACATTTAAAGGCTGCCTTTATTTCGGACTCATGCTCACCCCTGACGGACCGAAGGTTATAGAATACAACTGCCGTTTCGGCGATCCTGAAACACAGGTAGTTCTTCCGCTTCTTGAAAGCGACCTTCTTACTGTTATGCAGGCTGTTACAAACGAAACTCTTTCCGATACGGAAGTAAAATTCAGCAGCAAAAACGCCGCATGCGTTATCATGGCTTCAAAAGGCTATCCCGTTTCATACGAAAAGGGCTTTGAAATGACTATTCCTGATGAGATCCTTCCGAATGTATATGTTGCGGGAGCAAAGCTTTCTGACGGAAAACTCCTTACTAACGGCGGACGTGTATTAGGCGTTACTGCTGTTGCCGATACTCTTGAAGATGCCATTAAAGCTTCTTACGCTATGGTAGAAAAGATACATTTTGACAATGCATTCTACAGACACGATATCGGCGCCAAAGCACTCGCTGCCAATAAATAAAAATAAATAATCCGGCTGCTATGCCGATGGAGGATATTGATTTATGGTATACAGAGTATATGTAGAAAAGAAACAGGGCTACGACCACGAGGCGCAGGCGCTTTTAAACGACGCCCGCACTCTTCTCGGGATTAACGGCCTTACAAATATCAGGGTACTCAACCGTTATGACGCTGAAAATATCACAGAAGAGCTTTTTGACGCTTCGGTAAAAAATGTATTTTCAGAGCCTCAGGTTGATACTGCCGGACCTCACGCCGATCTTGAAGGCGCAGTAGTATTTGCGGTTGAATATCTCCCGGGACAGTTTGATCAGCGCGCCGATTCTGCCGCCCAGTGTATCCAGATCATTTCGCAGGGCGATCGTCCTATCGTCCGTTCAGCAAAAGTATACGCGCTTTACGGCAATATTTCGGACGCAGATGTGGCTGAGATCAAAAAATACGTTATCAACCCTGTAGAAGCAAGAGAAGCTTCTCTTGAACATCCAAAAACAATTACATCAGTTTATGATATTCCTACATCAGTAAAGACTATCGAAAACTTTACCGAACTTGACGAAGCAGGTCTTGAAGCTTTTATTAACGAGCACGGACTTGCCATGGATAAAGACGATATCGCTTTCTGTCAGAAATACTTCATCGAAGAGGAAAAACGTAATCCTACAATAACAGAGATCAAAATGATAGATACATACTGGTCGGATCACTGCCGTCATACGACATTTTCGACAGTTATCGACAATGTAAAATTTGAAGACGAGCTTCTTCAGGCAGCCTATGACGAGTATATAGCCACAAGAAAAGAACTTGGACGTACAAAACCTATCTGCCTTATGGATCTCGGCACACTTGCCGTTAAATATCTCCGTAAGCACGGTTATCTCGACAAACTCGATGAATCTGAAGAGATCAACGCCTGCACTGTAAAGATCGAGATCGAAGTTGACGGCGTTAAAGAGCCGTGGCTCCTCCTCTTCAAGAACGAAACACATAATCATCCTACCGAGATCGAGCCTTTCGGCGGCGCTGCCACATGTATCGGCGGCGCTATCCGTGATCCGCTTTCAGGCCGTTCATATGTTTACGGCGCAATGCGTGTAACAGGAGCTGCAGACCCTACTGTTCCGGTAAGTGAAACAATACCCGGAAAACTTCCGCAGCGTAAACTTGTTACAACTGCTGCCGCAGGTTACTCATCATACGGCAACCAGATCGGGCTTGCAACAGGTATCGTAGACGAGCTTTACCATCCGGGCTACGCCGCAAAACGTATGGAGATCGGCGCCGTTATTGCGGCCGCTCCTGCCGAGAATGTACGCCGTGAAGTTCCTGCTCCGGGCGATGTTGTTATATATCTCGGAGGATCAACAGGAAGAGACGGTATCGGCGGCGCTACAGGTTCTTCAAAAGCTCATACTTCTCATTCTGTAGAAGACTGCGGCGCTGAAGTTCAGAAAGGAAACGCTCCCGAAGAGAGAAAACTTCAGAGACTTTTCAGAAACAAAACAGCCTGCCGTATGATCAAACGCTGCAACGACTTCGGAGCCGGCGGCGTATCTGTAGCTATCGGAGAACTTGCAGACGGACTTCGCATCAACTTAAACGAAGTTCCGAAGAAATACGAAGGTCTTGACGGAACAGAGCTTGCCATCTCCGAATCACAGGAAAGAATGGCTGTAGTAGTAGAAAAAGAAAATGTCGACAAATTTATCGCTCTCGCAAATGAAGAGAACCTTCAGGCTGTAGCTGTTGCGACAGTAACAGAAGAGCCGAGACTTGTTATGGACTGGAACGGCGTTAAGATCGTCGATATTTCGAGAGAATTTCTTAACTCAAACGGCGCTGAAAAACATATCTCTATCGAACCGGCCAAACCTGCCTATACAAAAAAAGCCCTTCCGCAGCTTAAAGAAGCTGCCGCTAAAGGCTTCGTCACGAGTTATAAGACAGCAATGTCAGACCTTAACATCTGTTCAAAGAGAGGCCTTTCAGAGCGTTTCGACTCGACTATCGGCGCCGGCACGGTACTTATGCCGTTCGGCGGAAAATACCAGCTTACTCCTATTCAGGCAATGGTTCAGAAGATCTCCGTTGAGAAAAAACACACAGAGGACTGCTCTCTTATGTCATGGGGCTACAACCCGTTTATCACAGAGCAAAGCCCATACCACGGAGCTTATCTTGCAGTAGTTGAATCTGTATGCAAGCTTATCGCTTCAGGCGCTAAATTTGAAGATGTATATCTTTCGTTCCAGGAGTACTTTGAAAAACCGGGTACAAGTCCGAAACGCTGGGGCAAACCTATGAGCGCGCTCCTCGGAGCATTCAAAGCACAGATGGATCTTAAGATAGGCGCTATCGGCGGAAAAGACTCAATGAGCGGATCCTTCGAGAATCTCGACGTTCCTCCGACACTTGTTTCTTTTGCCGTTACAACAGCTAAAACAAGCGATATCGTATCGCCTGAATTTAAAGCTGCCGGAAACAAAGTAGTACTTCTTCAGCCTGAATACGATGAGAATTCTCTTCCTAAGACAGAATCTCTCGTTAAGCTCATGGACGCAGTAAATATCCTTCTCGCAAAAGGAAGAGCCGTATCATGCTATACTCCGGGAGTCGGCGGCGTTGCGGAAGCAATTGCAAAAATGGCATTCGGAAACATGCTCGGATTTAAATACAATGACGATATCTGCGTATCATCACTTTATGATTACGCG
>CASDUB010000081.1 GCA_949283905.1 uncultured Lachnospiraceae bacterium
GTGATTATATGTCCGATTTTTTCCTTAAGTTCATGAATGCCTTCTTTGCTTTTGGCTGATACCCCGATGGCGTTTCCGATGAACGAAGAGGGACCGTCATTAAGATCCTGTTTGTTATATACTATAATATATGGAATTTCCGATTCTTTAAATAAATTGATCAGAAATTTATCTTTTTCATTAAGCCCCTTAGTTGTATCAACGACAAGGATAGCCACATCGGTTTTTCTGAGGACTTCTTTTGTTTTTTCTACGCGAAGAAGACCGAGATCTCCTTCATCATCGAAACCCGGAGTGTCTATTATAACTACAGGTCCTAATGGAAGAATTTCCATGGCTTTAGTAACGGGGTCTGTTGTTGTACCCGGAGTATCCGATACAATAGACAGATTTTGACCTGTAACTGCGTTTACAACACTTGATTTCCCGGCATTGCGCATGCCGAAAAATGCAATGTGTGGTCTTTCTGAAGATGGAGTATTTTGTAAACTCATAATATTAATCCTTAAATTTAGAAACGGAAATCACGTTTGTTTGAATTTCTTATATCTTCGATATTCTGTCTTGCAATCTCGCGGACTTTTTCTTTTGGAATATTCTGAAGTTCTTTTTCAATCATTTTATATCCGACTTCTTTTGTTTCTTCTGAAGCATAATCTTCGAGATATTCCGAAAGAGTCATGAGTGCGTTCGGATGACAGCAGTTCTGAATCTGGCCCGATTTGCAGAGGCTCATAAATCTGTCTCCTGTACGTCCCTCGCGATAGCATGCAGTGCAGAATGAAGGAATATGACCGCTTTCGATAAGCCATTTTACGACTTCATCAAGAGAACGCTGATCCGATACGTCAAACTGTTCTGTATCATGAGGCCTTTCTTCAGGCGTATATCCTGCATATCCACCGACCGATGTTCGGGAACCTCCTGATACCTGTGAAACACCGCATTTAAGCATTTGACTGCGGACTTCTTCCGTTTCACGTGTTGAGATGATCATGCCGGTGTACGGAACTGCAAGCCTTATACATGCTGCGATCTTTTCGAAAGTCTCGTCTGAAATTCCGTTGTCAAATTCATCAGGATCGATATCATCAGCAGGTTTAACACGCGGTACGCTGATGGTATGAGGGCCTACCCCGTGAACAGCTTCAAGATGCTCTGCATGCATGATAAGTCCTGCGAATTCATATTTGTATCCTTCGAGACCGAAGAGAACGCCAAGACCTACGTCGTCAATGCCGCCTTCCATAGCACGGTCCATTGCTTCCGTATGATAAGCGTAATCATGTTTAGGTCCTGTAGGATGAAGGGTTTCGTAGCTTTCTTTGTTGTATGTCTCCTGGAAGAGGATATAAGTACCTATTCCGGCTTCTTTAAGCTTTCTGTAGTTTTCGACAGTAGTTGCGGCAATATTTACGTTTACACGTCTGATGGCGCCGTTTTTATGTTTTACGCTGTAAATAGTTTTTATGCACTCAAGTATGTATTCGATAGGATTATTTACAGGGTCTTCGCCTGATTCAATAGCCAGACGCTTGTGTCCCATATCCTGAAGTGCGATAACTTCTGCCTTAACTTCTTCCTGCGTGAGTTTTTTACGCGCAATATGTTTGTTTTTCAGATGATAAGGGCAGTAGAGACAGCCGTTTACGCAGTAATTGGAAAGATACAACGGCGCGAAGATAACTATACGGTTTCCATAGAAAGCAAGCTTGATTTCTTCGGCAATCTTGAATATTTTATCATTGATCTCCGGAAGATCAGAAGCGAGAAGAACGGAAGCCTCTCTGTGTGTAAGACCGGCGCATTTATATCCCGTTTCTGTTTTCTGAGGACGTGCCTTTTCAAGTATCTGATTGATAAGTTCTATGTCGTTTTTATGTTCTTCGGCATAGGCGATTGTTGCAAGAATTTCTTCGTGATTGATAAATTCTTCTGCTTTTAAAGATTTTGGATCATACTTATACATCTTTTTTCCCCTCTGTATGTTAAAAATATTTCATTGTTCAATGTTTGCGTGTTTTCTGTCACCACGGTCAGTCACTATATTGTATCCGATTTTACGCATACGTTCTGATAACTGCTGTGTATATTCCGCGGCTTCTTCGTCGGCTGACTTCTTGTTATCGTAAAGCGCGTATTTCTTGCGCACCGAAACCGGCGACAGATTGGGCATGCAGACATTTGCGCCTGCTTTTATGCCGAGTTCCCGTCCAAAAGGATCGATTGTTGCAAGGGCAGTAGTGGCAGGAAGCAAAACATCCGGAAGCGTCAGTCTGATCAGGGCAAGCATTATAAGAGTCTGTTCAAGAGTACCTGATTTCATGTTTCCGAACGGAGTGTCTTTTTGGACGATAAAAGGTCCGATTCCGACCATATCGGGCTGGAACTTATTCAAAAAGATCATTTCCGCCGCGAGATGTTCGCAGGTCTGGAAAGGCGACCCTACCATAAAACCGCATCCTACCTGGTATCCGAGCGATTTAAGATCTTTCAGGCATCTGATTCTGTTATCAAACGACATTTTCTTCGGATGAAGCTTATTATAATGCGTTTTATCTGCAGTTTCATGTCTTAAAAGATATCTGTCTGCTCCTGCGTCTTTCCACTTTTTGTATGTATCATATGTATATTCCCCGAAAGATAGAGTTAAAGCGCAGTCGGGGAATTGTTTCTTAATACTGCTGATCAGATCGGCCATATCGTCTGATGAAAAAAAAGGATCTTCGCCGCCCTGAAGCACAAACGTTCTGTAACCTGTGTCATATCCTGCGCTGCAGCATGATATGATATCTTCTTTTGTAAGACGGTATCTTTCGCATTTTTTATTTGAAGCTCTGATTCCACAATAAAAACAATCGTTTTTACAGTAATTTGTAAACTCGATCAGTCCTCTGATATAGATGTCAGTACCGTAAATTTTTTTGCGGATTTCTTCGGCTCTCGAAAAAAGATAGTCTTTTTGGGATTCAGAAGCATTTGAAATGATTTCCAGATATTCTTCATATGATAATATATGCCGTTCTGATAGTATATCGATCAATTCTGTAATATTTCGCATGTATACATTGTAATCCAATAAAAACTTATCATCAATGTAAAATGTGACAAAAAGTACATAATGCACAGTGCATAATGCATTCATACTAATAAATAGTTTATATAATTGTGCATAATATATAAAAAAATCCGGAATTGAGAAATAAACTATTCAAATCTCATAAAAAACTTGAATAAATGATAATAATTTAGTAAAATATCGTTATGTGAATTAAACAACCTGGAGGTACATAATAATGCAAGTTTATACAACAGATAGAATTAGAAACGTTGTCCTTTTGGGACATGGCGGTGTAGGAAAAACAACTTTGGCAGAGGCTATGGCATATCTTTCCGGTATAACAAGCCGACTTGGAAAAGTTGAAGACGGAAACACTGTCAGCGATTACGATAAAGAAGAAATTAAAAGAGGTTTTTCTATTTCATCATCCATGATTCCGATCGAGTGGGATAAATATAAAATCAATATTCTCGACACTCCGGGATTCTTTGATTTTATCGGTGAAGTTGACGAAGCTATAGCTGCTGCCGATGCAGCCGTTATCGTTGTTTCAGGCAAAGCCGGCGTTCAGGTCGGAACAAGAAAAGCATGGGAGATGTGTAATAAATACAACATTCCTCGTCTTATCTTTGTTACTGATATGGATATCGACAATGTTTCGTACAAAAAAGTTGTTGAACAGCTTCAGGAAATATATGGAAACAAGATCGCTCCTGTTCATATGCCGATCCGTGAAAACGAAAAATTTGTAGGATATGTAAATATCATTAAAAATAAAGGACGCCGTTATGTTGAGCGTGATAAAAAAGTAGAATGTGATATTCCTGAATACTGCGAAGAATATCGCGATACATACCGTGATGCTCTTATGGAGGCCGTTGCCGAGACGAGCGAAGAGTTTATGGATCGTTATTTCGGCGGAGAAGAATTCTCTCAGGCGGAGATCTATGCGGCTCTTGCCACATCTGTTGCAGACTGCAGCCTTGTTCCTGTTCTCATGGGATCGCCTGTAAATCTTCAGGGTGTAACGAATCTTCTTGACGATATTATTTCATTCTTCCCTGATCCTACAAAACTTAAAAGAACAGGTCTTGACAAGAACAGCAACGGTACTTTTGACGCCGATTATGATTTCTCAAAATCAAAGAGCGCTTCAGTATTCAAAACTATAATCGATCCGTTCATCGGAAAATATTCTCTTATCAAAGTATGTTCGGGCGTTATCAAAAACACAGACGTGCTTTACAATGTGGACGGAGATACAGAGGAAAGACTCAGCAAACTTTATGTCCTTCAGGGAAATAAAGCGGTTGAAGTTCCGGAACTTATGGCAGGCGATATCGGAGCTATCGCAAAACTTAACAGTGTCAGAACAGGAGATACGCTTTCGACAAAGTCTAATCCTATCACATTCGGTAAGATCAATATTTCTAAACCGTATACATGCAAGGCATATAAAGCAAAAAATAAAGCAGATATCGATAAAGTAGCGCAGGGTCTTTCAAGACTTGCACAGGAAGATCTCACATTAAAACTTGTAAACGATACTGCCAACAGACAGTCACTTATTTTCGGTATCGGAGATCAGCAGCTTGACATTACAGTAAGCAAACTTCTCGACAGATATAAAGTAGAAGTTGAGCTTGAAAAACCGAGAGTTGCATTCCGTGAAACTATCCGAAAGAATTCGGATGTTGATTCAAAATACAAAAAACAGTCCGGCGGACACGGCCAGTACGGTCATGTTAAAATGCGTTTTGAGCCTTCAGGCGATATGGAAACACCTATAGCCTTTGAAGAGGAAGTAGTAGGAGGAGCCGTACCGAAGAACTATTTCCCTGCAGTTGAAAAAGGACTTGCCGAGTCTGCATTGGCAGGACCTCTTGCAGGATATCCTGTAGTCGGCGTTAAAGCCGTTCTTTACGACGGATCTTATCATCCGGTTGACTCTTCTGAGATGGCGTTTAAGACAGCGACTATGATGGCGTTTAAAAAAGGATTTATGGAAGCCAGCCCGGTTCTTCTTGAGCCTATCGTATTGGTAAAAGTAAGAGTACCAAACGATTTTACGGGAGATGTTATGGGCGATCTCAATAAACGCCGCGGCAGAGTTCTCGGAATGAATCCATCGGGCGACAGCATGACTATTATCGAAGCTGAAGTTCCTGAGCTTGAAGTTTACGGTTATGCTACAAATCTCCGTTCTATGACAGGAGGAGCAGGCGATTATGAATACGAATTCGTAAGATATGAGCAGGCTCCGTCAGATGTACAGGAAAGAGAGATTAAAGCAAGAGAAGAGATGAAAGAAGAGTGATCTGCTGATCATTTTATCATCAAAGCATAAAGTATAAAAGGCGTTTGTGTAATATAAAATAAAATATATTACACAAACGTTTTTTGCATAATTATCATACATTTTATTCATTTTACCGCTTTATTACGTTGACAAGAGAAATAATGCGCTGTAGAATGAAAAAGTATGTTGGATCATTATTGAGGAGTGTACAATGAAAAAAAGAACATTATCAATTTTAGTAGACAATACATCAGGCGTTTTAGGACGCGTAGCAGGACTTTTCAGCCGTCGTGATTACAATATCGACAGTCTTACCGTCGGAGTTACGGCTGATCCTAAGTATTCAAGAATGACCGTTGTAGCGACGGGCGACGATCAGGTTCTCGAACAGATCACAAAACAGCTTTCAAAGCTTGTGGATGTTCGTGCCGTAAAAATCCTTCAGCCTGATAACAGCGTTCAGAGAGAGCTTATGCTTATTAAAGTGCGCTGCAATCCTGAAGATCGTCAGGAGGTTATTTCACTTGCTTCTGTATTCAGGGGAAATGTCATCGACGTATCATCGGAATCAGTGATCGTTGAAGTTGTCGGATCTACAAGCAAGATCGAAGCTTTAAAAGAACTCTTGAGCGGATTTGAGATCCTTGAGATCGCCAGAACAGGTGTAACAGGACTTTCACGAGGAATCGGCGACGTTACATATCTTTAATTAAACGGTTTATTATCCGTTTCGTTTCTTTGATTTGGAAACGGATTTGTGCCTGCTTATATCAGGCAAATATTACATTTATAAAATGGAGGAGTATTATGTCAGCAAGAATTTTTTATCAGGAAGATTGTAATCTTTCATATTTAGAGGGAAAAACAATTGCAATCGTAGGTTACGGAAGCCAGGGTCATGCTCATGCCCTTAACCTTAAAGATTCAGGAGCAAATGTTATTATCGGACTTTACGAAGGAAGCAAATCAAAAGCTAAAGCCGAAGCACAGGGACTTAAAGTTTACAATACTGCTGAGGCAGCTAAAATGGCAGATATTATTATGATCCTTATCAACGATGAGAAACAGGCTGCTATGTATAAAAAAGATATCGAACCGAATCTTGAAGCAGGCAATATGCTTATGTTTGCTCATGGATTTAACATTCATTATCAGCAGATCGTTCCGCCTGCAGACGTAGATGTTTGTATGGTAGCGCCTAAGGGACCGGGACATACTGTAAGAAGCGAGTATCTTGCAGGAAAAGGAGTTCCATGTCTTGTTGCCGTAGAGCAGGATGCAACAGGAAAAGCTCTTGATATCGCGCTTGCATACGCCCTCGGTATCGGCGGAGCAAGAGCCGGCGTTCTTGAAACAACATTTAAGACAGAGACAGAAACAGACCTCTTCGGCGAGCAGGCAGTTCTTTGCGGCGGCGTATCAGCTCTTATGCAGGCAGGCTTTGAAACTCTTGTAGAAGCAGGATATGACCCGAGAAACGCTTACTTTGAGTGTATTCATGAGATGAAGCTTATCGTTGATCTTATTTATCAGTCAGGCTTCAAAGGCATGAGATATTCTATTTCAAACACAGCTGAATACGGCGACTATATTACAGGACCGAAGATCATAACAGATGAGACAAAGAAAGCTATGAAAAAGATCCTTGCAGATATTCAGGACGGAACTTTTGCAAAAGACTTCCTTCTTGATATGTCAGAGGCAGGCGGACAGGCTCATTTCAGAGCTATGAGAAGAAAAGCGCTTGAACATCCGTCAGAAATAGTCGGAGAAGAAGTACGTAAACTTTACAGCTGGAGCGATGAGGATAAACTCATTAATAACTGATGAATATTGTAAATAAAACCAGTGTAAACAGAAAATTGTTTGTACAGGCTTCTTTCATAAAGACACTGCCTTTGTTTTTAGGACTTCTTGCAGTTGTCGCTGTCGTAATGGTTTTATCCATTGTCGCGGTTTTGGAAGATCCGAATTTGACAATATTATGCTTTGTTATTCTTATGATTTGCGTTGTTTTTGCTATGTTCATTTACAACATCAGGAGAATAGTGTATGCAAATGCATGGTATAACAATTTTCTTGCTTCAAACAATAACAGAAACGAAGCAGAGTATAATTGTCAGATAACAGAGCAGAAGCTTTTTCTAAGAAGCGGTGTACGCAAGATAGAATACGATTTTTCGGTTCTCGAACAGATTCTTGAGAGCAGAAGATTTTATGCGCTGATCTTTGCACATGATAAAATTGCTTTTCTTGAAAAAGACGGTTTCAATGGACATTCGGCCGAAAAATTTGCGGAATTAGCTAAGAATTTAAAAAAGAATTTAAAATCAAAAAAATCTGTATAGTGTCGTACAGTATTTGAATCTAAACGTCCTTGACAGAGTTCATATTTCTGTCAGGGGCGTTTGCTTTTCAGGCTCTTTGTCAAGATTAAGGATAAATGTTTATCATTGGAGGAAAAGAAATAATGAAATTTAACAATGTAGATTTTGATACTTATTTCAAAAACTACCCTGATATTAACGGTTATTTTGGAAAGTACGGAGGTTCATTTATTTCGCCTGAGCTTCAGACGGCAATGAACGAGATAAAGGATGCTTATCAGACGATCTGCAAATCAAGAAAGTTTATCAGTGAGCTCCGCAGGATCCGTCGTGAATTTCAGGGCAGACCGACTCCGATATCTCATCTTGAAAGACTTTCGGATAAGATCGGTACAGGCGTTCAGCTTTATGTAAAACGTGAAGACCTGAATCATACCGGCGCTCATAAGCTCAATCATTGTATGGGTGAAGTTTTGCTTGCAAAATACATGGGCAAAAAGAAAGTTATTGCGGAAACAGGAGCCGGACAGCATGGAGTTGCGCTTGCAACAGCCGCGGCATACTTCGGGATGGAATGCGATATTTACATGGGAGCTGTGGACATCAAAAAACAGGCTCCGAATGTGGCGAGAATGAAAATACTTGGTGCAAATGTTGTTGAGGTAACGGAAGGTCTTGCCACGCTGAAAGAAGCTGTAGACGCCGCTTTTGCGGCTTACGCAAAAGAATATAAAGACGCTATTTACTGTATAGGGTCGGTTATGGGACCTCATCCTTTCCCAATGATGGTACGTGATTTTCAGAGTGTTGTCGGATTTGAAGCAAGAGAGCAGTTCCTTGAAATGACAGGAGAGCTTCCTGACGCTGTTGTCGCCTGTGTCGGCGGCGGTTCCAATGCTATGGGAATTTTCTCGGGCTTCTTAAATGATCCGGTTGATATTTACGGCATCGAACCTCTTGGAAGAGGACCGAAACTTGGTGATCA
>CASDUB010000082.1 GCA_949283905.1 uncultured Lachnospiraceae bacterium
ATCCAGCCCTCCGGCTGTATCGGTTGAGCAAAAGTCAGCGTGGGATTGGTGTGGTATCTTTATCTAAGTGATACCCCGCTCTCCCATTTCGATACCGACTGACGTGATACGTTAAGCTGCACCGCCAGTTCCTCCTGCGACAATCCGTTCTGTTTCCGAAGCTTAATTATTTTTTCTGCTAATATCATTACATGCCCTTTCCGGCTTCCGCCTGTATGTCAGGTATATATGAGCGCTCATATCCTGTTATTGGTTATGCCATAAATATATCAGAACGGACGGTTGCAATCTACCAAATTAACTTATAAATCTGTCAACTGACGGTTGCGTTTTGCCTTACAGCACTGTTTTCAAGAAATTTAAAACTCTTTTTTCCTTACAATGCCTATGCTTATCCTCAAAGAAAGAAGCATAACAACTGCCGCTGATACTATCATGACGGCTATCAAAACGCCTAAGCTTAATGCCGGCATCGCGTCAATCATATTTAAAATATCGATCCCGGCAAAATGTTCAACAATATTGTTTACGGATATGCCGATAACTACCAGCAGACCTATCGAACATATAATTGCGATGCGTCCCCTGTCAGCTCCGAATTTCAGCTGAAACGGTATCGTTACAGCGTTTATAAGCATCATGATCGGAAGTATCATAAACGCTGAAAAAAAGAAATCGGCTGTCAATGGCTTTTCCTGAATTACGGACGCAGCTGCTGAAAGAATTACGGCAACAGCCCATCCTGTGCATCCTAATATCAGAGCAAGACAATATTTTTCCGCGGCATAAATGCGTCGTGTTATAGGCAGCGTAAACAAAAAGGCGTTTCCGTTGTCAAATTCATCGTAGCTTATCGTACTTACCGAAAACAGCGAAACAACAAAAGTTAAAAATCCCAGCGGAAAGATCACATCGTCATTGATAAAGAGCAGCCCCGCCGTCACGATAAATAAAATTATAAAGAAATTTTTCTGCTGGCATATAAGTTTAAAATCTTTAACTAACAAGCCCTTCATGCTTTTTCTCCTTTAACCATTAGTGTAATAACATTGTCTATAGAACCTTTTTCGATCGCTATCTGCGGATAATTTTCAATATAATACTGCTTCTCGTTTGTCAGACAGCTGTACCCGTACGACTCTTTCTTTTTGCGGAGAATATAGCTTTTGTCAATAGTTTTATACTGCGAATCATCGGTTTTCAATACAGCATAATTGCTAAGAAGTATATCTGTATCCTCATGAAGAACTATCCTGCCGTTGTCTATCATATAAATGTCATCGCATAATGCTTCAAGATCGCCCGATATATGAGAACTGATAAGTATTGATCTCTCGGGGTCTTCTTCCATAAAATCTCTTAAGATGTCAAACAACTCGTTTCTGGCTATTACGTCAAGGCCTGCTGCCGGTTCGTCCATCAAAAGAATCTTCGCCTTATGTGCGGCTGCGGCAATAACCTTAAGCTTTGCCTTCATTCCTGTGGAAAAGTCTTTTATTTTTTTATCAGTCGGAAGTCCGAATCTGTTTATCTGATCTATGAAGTATTTCTCTTCGAATCCGGTGTACATGGCGCTCATTATCGGAATTATATCTTTTATCCTGAGATATCCGCTAAATCCGGAATCCGATAAAACAACTCCTGTCTTCTCTTTATCTGCTGTCTCAAATTTTGCAGCGTCTTTTCCGAATAAGGTTATACTTCCCCCATCCGTTGATATCAATCCTAATACCGATTTGAAAATGGTGCTTTTGCCCGCTCCGTTCTGTCCTACAAGACCTGTGATACATCCTGATTTCACTTCCAAAGAACAATCAAGTTCAAAACCTGTATATCTTTTTCTCAAATTTTCTATTTTAAGCATATCTCATTCCTCTAAAATCAATTCAAATAAGCTTCTTATATCTTCGTCGCTGATGCCGCATCTTCTGCCCTTTTGTATTGCTTTTTCAAGATCGGCTTCCAATTCTTTTTTCTGCTCTTCAAGTAACAGTTCCGTATCCGCTGCCGCAACATATGTTCCCTTTCCATGAACAGTAACCACATATCCTTCTTCTTCAAGAAAATCATATGCCTTTTTTACCGTAAGGGCACTTATCTTAAGTTCCTTTGACAATGCCCTTACCGACGGCAAAACGTCGTTCACTTTCAGC
The DNA here is from genome assembly GCA_949283905.1 of uncultured Lachnospiraceae bacterium. Classification (GTDB taxonomy): domain Bacteria; phylum Bacillota; class Clostridia; order Lachnospirales; family Lachnospiraceae; genus Alectryocaccobium. The sequence goes on from CASDUB010000082.1 coordinate 2,154, forward strand.
TCTCCGTCTCTTATAAGCGTTTTGATCTGATCTGTAATCTGTTCATATATAGGAACCATTGAAGATGTATTAATTATGATCTTCATTTCTTCCTCCTTTTCAATAAACAGTATATAACAGTGTTTAACTGTTGTAAAGTAATATTTAAACCAAAAAACTTTTTCATCGCAGATTGACATTACGTCATCATATTTGATATTATTAAGTTGAATATCGGAGGGTTAACAGCTCTTATGAAGTTGTGAGCCGGATAAGATTACAGGTGAAACTCCTGTACGTCTTATCCGGCTCTTTTTGTTTATTCAAAGTATCTAAAAAAGGAGAATGTTATGAGCAAAACACAAAACACAAACTTACTTGACGGAAATATTCTGAAGTCACTGATTTCATTCGCCTTCCCTGTCCTTTTAGCGCTCTTTCTGCAAGCCATGTATGGAGCCGCTGACCTTGTAATTGTCGGACAATTCGCGGATACATTTGAACAATCCGGCGTGGCCACCGGCAGTCAGCTTTTAAATATGCTCACAATGGTTCTAACGGGACTGACAACCGGACTGACTGTTTTCATAGGCGATTGCATCGGCTGCAAAAAACCGGATATGACAGGACGCGGTATAGGTACGGGTATTGCGATTTTCACAATGCTGGGAATTGTAATCAGCGCCGTTTTAGTTCTTTTTAGTAATAATATTGCAGCTATATTACATGCCCCGCAGGCTTCTTTTATTCAAACGAGCAATTATATACGAATATGCGGTATCGGTACTATTTTTATCACTGCATACAATGTAATAGGCGCTGTTTTTCGAGGTATAGGCGACTCAAAAACTCCTCTGATAACAGTGGCAATTGCCTGTATCATAAATATCTTTGGCGATCTTCTGCTTGTAGCGGTTTTTGATATGGGTGCTGTTGGCGCCGCCATAGCAACCGTATCAGCTCAGGGTATCAGTGTTTTAATTTCTATTTATATGATCCGTAAAAAAGAACTGCCGATTATTTTTACAAAAAAATACATCAGATTCGATCCGCCCTGTTTAAGAAAAATACTGGCAATAGGTCTGCCTATCGGATTACAGGAGATGCTGGTGCAGTTTTCATTTCTCTTTATTCAGATAGTCGTCAATCAGATGGGTGTTGTACAATCCGCATCGGTAGGCGTTGCTGAAAAAGCCTGCGCCTTTTTAATGTTAGTCGCATCAGCATATATGCAGGCACTTTCTGCATTTGTGGCACAAAACAACGGAGCCGGAGAATTTGAACGCTCGCGCAAAGTTTTGTTTTATGGTATAAAGACGGCGCTGATCGCAGGAATCGCTATGGGTATATTTGCATTTTTCGCAGGTAATATTTTGGCATCTGTTTTTTCCGCAGACGCTGAGGTAATCGCCTGTGCCCACGAGTACTTAAAAGCGTATTCTTTTGACTGTCTTCTCACGGCCATCCTCTTCTGCTTTTTAGGATATTTCAACGGCTGCGGAAAAACTTTATTCGTCATGGTGCAAGGCGTAATAGGCGCATTTTGCGTAAGAGTTCCTGTTGTTTATCTGCTAAGTAAAATAGAGGATGTTTCTCTGTTTTATATCGGACTCGGTACGCCAATCTCATCTGTTGTACAAATTATGCTGTGCATCATAGTTTACCGTATCTTCCGAACTAAGAAAGGCTGCATGGGCTGCTTTTCCGAAGTAGAAAAAGCTTGAACCGTCTAAGAGAGCCGATATTTTGCTGAAAAATAGCAGACAGACTCGATGAAAACGCCGAATTGCCGGCATCTTTTTACATATTTAATTATTTAATTAATCCCGCTTCTGCAGCGATTTCACAGGCTGCCTTATACTGCTTTGATTCCTCTCCGAATCTCTTTTTCATATCTTCGAGTCTGTCTGTAATTTCGATATCGTTTCCGCAAAGATCAACGCTTAAGTCGGCTATATTAAGAATTATCCATTCCTCTGATTTCTGATCTGTATACATCACATGATCCTTAATCGCGTCAGCGGCAAACTTAAACGCCGTGTCATCCTTTCCTTCTTTTCCGGTTAGAGACATCATCATCTCAAAACTTACATCCGGGTGATCTTCAGGCTCCTGTGAAAACTCATATCCTACGTCATGCATCCATCCGATCATAAACATACGCCTGCAGAAGTCCTCGTCATGATTTCTTCTTTTTGCCACCTCGTAGCACTTTCTCGCCACGGCCAATATATGATGAAGTCTGTCCTCTGATATTCCCAAGTACTTCATTGCTTTACTCCTCTTAAAATTTCAGTTAAAATTTCATTTATTTTTCTTTGATACGTTTGTAGCTTCAAAGCTCTGTTCCAGTAAAAATTTTATTTGTTCGTCGGATACGCTTCCATCCAACGATGTCGAAATCCAGTTCAGCTTGTTCATATGATATGCGGG
>CASDUB010000083.1 GCA_949283905.1 uncultured Lachnospiraceae bacterium
ACACGTACATCGTTTGTTGTCGGAACCCCGCGGAATTTTGTATTTGTTGCAGGAGCTCCGAGACCTTTCTGAGTATCAACAACGATTTCCCATGGACCAACTCCTACTTTTTCATAGTTTGCGATCTTTTTCTCAAGATTAGCTGTTGTCATGCCGATCTGAGTGATCTTTGTCATTTTTGCCATAACCATTTTCCTCTCTTTATTCATAAAATATTTTGATTCTAATAAAAATCAAATTAATAATGCTGCTAATCATCATCAAAAGATGATCATTTCATCCTCAAGATTGTCAGCAAGATACTGCGCGTAAAGAATTGCTCCTGAAAGAACATTCGGTGAATAATCACAGTTGAGGTTTACCATAAAGTGATCGTCCTGAAGCTCATTTCCTGCTCTTTCAGCAACTTCTTTAACATCCTCTTTTGTCACATCTCCAACGCAGACCGGAAGTCCTACCGCGCGTCCGAATTCGATCATGTTAAGGATTTCTTCCATCGGATATTTTTCAAGGATCATCTGAACGATAAGTCCTACGAAAACTCTCTCGCCGTGCAGATAATCGTGACCGCCTTCTACGGAAGCGAGCCAGTCGCCGAATCCGTGTCCGCAGGCATTTCCCGAGTTGAGGCCGCCCATACTTGAAAGGAAGCAGTTTGCTTCAACTACATTTTCAAGCTGCGGAGTAACGATTTTTGCTTTAACTGCTTCATAAGCCGCAAGTCCGTCACGCTGAATAATCTTTTTGCACATTTCGCAAAGAGCTATCGCTGTCTCAGTTATCTGCGGTCCTTCTTTTTTGTTTCTGTAGCAGGCTGTTCCCTCGTACCATGTAGCCATCGCATCGCCCATTCCGGCTGCGATAAGTCTTGTAGGAGCATTCGCTACGATCTTTGAATCGATCATGACCATTTCAGGACATTTGTAATGCATGTAGTCCGAAATGATGTGGGCTCCGTCCTCCGAATATCTCAATGATACGAATGTACATGGTGCGTCTGATGACGCCGTTGTAGGAATCATAACAAGATTTTTGCCTGATTCCCACGCAACTGCTTTTGAGATATCCATACTTCCGCCGCCGCCGACAGCGCAGATGCAATCTGCATTTTTTACTTCTTCGATATTTGATATTCTCTCGACCTCAGATGTACAGCAGAGTTTTCCGCCAAGGATAAAAGTACACTCGCAGTCGCTTCCCTCAAAGCTTGATGCCAGCTGATCTTTTGATACGTTTAACGAAACCTCATCTCCGATGAACACAAATTTTTTGCCGTAGCATGAAGCAAGTTTTGTAAAATCCTTTAAAATATCATTTCCTACGTAAAAAGTACCCGGGAACATTAACCTTTTCATTTTATCTAACCTCACCTTAACAAATTAATTTTAGACTTAATTGTTTGATTTAAGACTTAATTATTTGATCTAATACTTAATTACTTTTAATCTCATACTTAATTATTTGATCTCGGACGCGATCTGATTTGCGAGAATAAACGCACCCGCAAGAATGTCAACGCTGTAGTCACAATTGAGCATTACCATGAAATGATCGTTCTGAAGACCTTTTGCCATTTCATAAGCCGTTTCCTCGACATTCTCAACATGAAGATCATTAAGACAGAGCGGAAGCCCGATGCTTCTTCCAAACTCCATGAGCTTGATAAGCTCTTCCTTCGGATAATCCTCAAGAATAAGCTGAACCATAAGTCCTACGAATACTCTTTCTCCGTGCATGAAATCATGACAATGCTGCACGCCTGTAAGATAATCTCCGATTCCGTGAGCTGCCGAGCATCCTGAATTTGCTCCGCCTGTTCCTGAAAGGAAACAGTTTGCCTCGATTACTTTTTCAAGAGCCGGTGTAACGACTTCAAGTTCAACCGATTTGTACGCGTCCTGTCCGTATGTAAGGATGAGGTCGCGCGCAAGCTCTCCAAGTGTCATTCCAAGCTCAGTAATATCGTTTCTCTTTGGATTGTTATAATTTGTTGCCGCCTCATAATATGTCGCAAGTCCGTCACCCATGCCGGCCACGATATGTCTTGTGGGCGCTTCGGCAATGATTTTTGAATCTACCATTACAAGGTCGGGACATTTATGAAAAACCTGATCTCCCGTAACTGATTTTCCGTCTTCCGAATAGAAAACAGATACAGATGAGCACGGCGCGTCTGAAGCAACTGTCGTCGGGATCATGACAAGGGCTTTTTTCAGACGGTTTCCTACTGTTCGTGCCACGTCCATAGCACTTCCGCCGCCGATCGCACATACCACATCGGCATTTTTAACCGCGTCAAGGGCTTCGACTCTCGCGATCTCGCTCAATGTGGCAATTTTTCCGCACTCAATAAATTCATAGCTCGAATTGCCGCTTTTAAAGCTTGAGATTATCTCATCTTTAACAGCTGCCGTGGAACGTTTTCCTCCGATGAAAACATACTTTGAACCATAGCATGATGTGATCTGTTCAAAATCCTTTAATATTCCGCTGCCGTATTTGAAACTTCCCGGAAATCCTAAACTTTTCATGGGCATCTCTCCTTATACTTCTGTTTTGTATTATAATTAATACTTATGATATCACGAATCGCTCTGCATTTCATGCTTCTGCAATTCTTTTCACTTGATTTAATCTTAATCCTTCGCATATGAAATGTCCAATTAAGAAATTATAGAAATTAATAATCAAACAGAATATATTTGCAATATTTGTCTCGAACATGATATATTTACTTGAAAAGTAATTTCTATTTCTTATTATATTAGCAGGAGAAAAAAATGATATGAATACAACGCAGATGAAATGCTTTGTCGCATTATATAATCTTAGAAGTTTTACAAAAGCCGCCGAGATTTTATATATGTCTCAGCCTGCAATGAGCAAAAATATTTCCGCCCTTGAAGAAGAGGTCGGCGTTACTCTTGTCGAACGCAAAAAAGGCGGAAAAATCCAGATCACCCAGTCAGGTGAAGCTTATTTTAACTTTTTCAATGGTATGCTGAAAAAACTTGAAGAAACAGATTTTCGTGTAAAGTACCTTCTGTCGGGCACTAAACACATCTACCGAGTCGGCATTTTGGAATCCTGGTATATGCCTGCGTTTATAGAGATGTGCAAAAATGAATTGCCTGAAAACTTGAAAGATATTGAATTTGTATTTGACTTTGCATCTCCTCTTACGATCAATAATTCCGTCTCAAACAGCAGCCTCGATTTTGCCTTTACGCTTCAATCAGCATTTGAACCGACAAAGAACTATATCAAAAAGCCCGTAACCGATATACATTCTTCTCTCTACACACATAAAGACAATCCGGCTGTCGAAAACGGAACAATAAATACCGAAAAGCTGGATCCCGTTTTGTATACTATCGAATCTAAACAGTTTTTATATACTTATCTTGATACTTACAGCGAGATCTTTTCGCATACAAAACTGATCGTTAAGGAGGTCAGTTCCGGTCATTCTGCTTTTATGAATGTCATTTCAGGAGTCGGAGCGGCCATATCCGACGAATGGTCCTTTGACCGCTTCTCCTCTTTGACGGTTGCTAAAACTATCGATGAGATAAATCTGACTGTTATTTTTGTAAGAAAAACCGAAGGTGACGCAGAATACAATAAAGTTTCCGATTTCATCCTCAGCATGTTTAGAAAATGGGTTGAATCAGATCAGCTTGCAAACATCTATCCAACCTGACGGTGCGGCGTACTTTTCAAGCTCATCCGGTGTAAGTTCGATCGCGCTGTTGCTGCTGCCGCACGCCGGAAATACCGTTTGAAAACGTTTCAGCGACTCATCGAGGAATACTTCTATTCCTTCTTTTATCGCAAAAGGACAAACTCCTCCTGCAGCATGCCCGATCAATTCCTCCACATCGTCAAAGCTTATCATCTTTGCTTTTGTATGGAATTGCTTTTTGAACTTAGAATTATCTATTTTTGCATCGCCTGCCGCAACGATGAGCACCGGGCGGTCATCCACTATGAAAGAAAGCGTTTTTGCTATCCTGCAAGGTTCGCAGTTCAGCGCTTTTGCAGCAAGTTCGACCGTTGCGCTTGAAACGTCAAACTCCATTACTCTGTCTTCCATACCGTATTTTTTGAAATATTCTTTTACTTTTTCGATTGCCATTTTTATTTCCTTTTCCTGTTAAAGATAATACTATTCTTTACCACACTTGGAAATATTTTTCAAGATTTTATGTTTCTTACTTTTTTACGGATTTCTTTCGCCATTTCAACAGAAACGCCGAATTAATAATGACAAGAACCGAACCTGCGTTATGTACTAAAGCGCCGATCACAGGACCCAGCAGACCGCTGATGGCAAGTGCTATCGCAAGGAAATTAAGGCTCATGGAAAATGTAAGGTTCAGTTTAATTGTTTTCATCATTCTTTTCGACAGCCTTAACAGATGCGGCAATTCTCGGATCTCATCGTCCACAAGTGCTATATCAGCGGCGTCTACCGCAATATCACTGCCTACGCCTCCCATTGCAATACCTACATTTGATTTTTTTAATGCCGGAGCATCATTGATTCCGTCTCCTATCATGCACACCGCATTTCCTTTTTCCTGATATGAGCCGATGTAATTTATTTTATCTTCCGGAAGGCAGTTCGCATATACTTCGCGGATTCCGATACGGTCAGCGATGGCAGCGGCAGCATTTTTATTGTCTCCTGTCAGAAGAACAGGCTGAACTCCGATGCCTCTTAATTCAGCGATCATATCTTTGCTATCTTCTCTGACGGTATCAGAAAGCACAAGATATCCCGCAAGTTTGTCATCGACAGCGACATAGATCACGGCGCTTCCTTCATTCAGATATACCGACGTTTCAGCTTCAATATCCTGATATTTAATGGCATTTCTTAAAAGCTTCATATTTCCCGCTTTTACTGTTTTTCCTTCAACAACAGCGGTAACCCCTTCTCCAAGGCTCATTTTAAAATCTTCACATGCTGCAGGTTTTTTGCCGTAACAGCGAACAACTGCTTTTCCGAGAGGATGCTCGCTAAGCTGTTCTGCCGCGGCGCAAAACGAATACACCTCATCCTCCGTATAATCGGACACTGACTTCACGGCTGTCACCTTTGGCATGCCGTATGTGAGGGTTCCCGTTTTATCAAACATAACCTTTGACACAGATGAAAGTCTTTCAAGCGCATCGCCTTCTCTGACCAAAAATCCATGCTTCGTTGCATTTCCGATGGCCGCCATGATCGCCGTAGGAGTTGCCAGCACAAGCGCACATGGGCAAAACACTACAAGGATTGTCACCGCACGAATTATTTCGCCCGATATCGCCCATGTGATTCCTGCGGCTGAAAGCGCAATCACAACTATCCAGGTCGCCCATCTGTCCGCAATGCCGACTATTTTTGCTTTTCCCGCATCAGCCGACTGCACAAGTTTTATCATTCGCTGAATAGAACTGTCCTCGCCAACTTTAGAAGCTTTCATTTCAAAAGCGCCAAACTGATTGACCGTACCCGAAGACACCTCATCACCCGGCGCTTTGTCAACCGGAAGCGACTCTCCCGTCATGACGGCCTGATTAACAGATGTCTGCCCTGAAATAATTATTCCGTCAACCGGAACCGTCTCGCCAGGCAAAACGCGGATCAAATCACCGACTTTTACACTCTCGGCAGGAATTATTTTTTCTGTATTTTCACATATTACTCTGGCAGTCTGAGGCGTCAGATGCACAAGTTTTTCAATGCCCGCCCTTGCCTTTGCAACTGTCAGATCCTCAAGCAGGGCGCCGAGCTGCATAATAAACGCTACTTCTCCCGCCGCAAAGTCTTCTCCGATGCACACCGAAGCAATAAGCGCTAAAGAAACCAGCACATCTGCTTTTATATCAAAAGCTGTAATAAGTCCGATAATCGCTTCCATAATTATCGGCACGCCGCAAAGTATTATGGCTACCCACGCCGCATCAAACGGGAGCGATATCAGATTAAACAAACTTACTATAAGAGAAAGTCCGCCCAGGACAAGAAATATTATCTCTTTTTTGATCCCTCCGATTTCCATAAAAGCTTCTACTTTTTCTATTATCTTACTCATATGCTGCCTCTTTTCTATACCGTAGTTTTTTGTATATACTTATAGAATTTTTGTATACCATTAGGATTTTTTATACTCATAGAATCCTATTTTTCTACACCTGCAGGCTTCTTTTTTCAAATGACTAATTGGGTTCTATTTTGTATACTTATATAATTTTATTATTTTATATATGTAGGGTTCTTTTTCATATACCTATTTAAGTTCTATTTTATATACTTACAGGATTTTATTTGCCTGTATGGTTCTTAGTATACCTATAGGGGTATGCCCATATTATACCCATATGGGTATATTTAGTCAAGGCAATTTAAAAGACAGTCTTGCGACTGCCTCTTAAACTAATCTTATAAATTTATCTGATTTTTCCGAACCTTATTTCACTGCATATTTGCAAAGCGTTCCACTGCTTTGGTGAATTTTTCAATCGTTGCGTCTGCGTCTCCATGTTCAATGCCGTCACGAACGCAATGTTTGATATGTCCTTCCAATACAACCTGACCGGCCTTATTTAATGCCGATTTCGCTGCATTTATTTGAGATAATATGTCCTCACATGGGATATCTTCATCGATCATTCGATCAATCGCCTGGATCTGCCCGATGATTTTTGCAAGTCTTCGATGCAGGTTCGGTGAATCCATACATTGTTTCATAATTCTTAATCCTCCATACCATTAGGGGTATGCGTATTATAGCAATTCATCCTGATGTAGTCAATATTGAGCGAATTTCATGACATTAATATACTATTATCAACAATATTTTTTCATATTCTATGTATTAACATGTTTTCATATATTTGAAATTAATCACGAAAACCACCGACTATGATACATACGGATTGATTCGTGCTATGTACTCTCACAATACTAAAAACACATATTTATTCAAACTCATCCAGCGACCATTCATCTCTCCATTGTATCACAGACATTCCATTCTGAAACGTTATCGGTAGCCAGACATAATCCGCCAGACTTGTGTTCTCCGGCTTCTGCATGATTTGTAAAGCATTTTTAACGTCTTCGCAGCATGTTTCTGCTGCACTCCCGCCATACAGAACTGCAAAGGCTTCTGACATTGTTTCATAATCAAGCTCCACCGCATCCGGACGCCACCTGTCAGCCATCGCAATATACAGATCATTTTTTCCCTGCACTTTAAATACCGAAGAAATCTGAGAATGAAAAGAGGTATTGCTGCCATCGTCAATATGCGGATTTCCAAGTACTGTATACGGCCCATGCCAAGTATCTGCCGATGCGGCCTCCGACGGATTCGGCAGATACCCTGTTGTTCCAGAAGTAATAAGATAATGTTTGCCTTTTCTCATAAAATGAGATGTGCCTTCGCGTGCAAACGGAATTCCTTCAGGATGCGGGAAATGAGTGCTGTAATATCCGGTCACATCCGTATAATCCTCTGTAAGATCGGCGCAGATCGTTTCACTGTGAACACGTTCAAAATAATAATATGCTTTTCCATCCTGAGCTACAGCAAGATCAAAATCACCGGCATCCATTCCCAGAGGTCGAAAATCTCTGTGCACTATTGTATACGGTCCTGTCAGCTTGTCAGACGTCAGCACTGTCGAAAACTGTCCGTTTTCACGCATAACTTTAATCCAGCAGACATATTTTCCTGTCTTTTGATTGAAAATAATATGCGGTCTGTCCATTTTTGCCGACGGATGAAGCGGCGATGTTTTATCATTCTCATCCGGAGGTATGATCAGTCCAAGATCTTTCCAGTTATACAGATCTTCAGACTCATAACATCTCACACCGTAATGCCAAATACCATTTAACCCGTCTGTATATTCTTTATTTTCTCCATACCAGTAATATTTCCCATTTTCATACAATACAGAACCGCCATGAGCCTGGATTCTTTTTCCTTCTGTATCTTTCCACACCTTGCCCGGGTAAAATCTGTTGTACATCTGACTC
>CASDUB010000084.1 GCA_949283905.1 uncultured Lachnospiraceae bacterium
CCGGCTCGGCTTTCGGCGCTTCGGACTCGGTTTTGTTTACACCAATTTCGTCCTTTACACCATTCAAGGGTTTCATTGTCGGGAACAGAAGCACGTCTCTTATCGCCGCGCTATCCGTAAAGAGCATGCAGAGTCTGTCGATACCGTAACCGATTCCACCTGTAGGCGGCATACCTATTTCGAGTGCATTGAGGAAATCCTCATCTGTATGCTGTGCTTCGTCATCTCCTGCTGCGGCGTTTGCATCCTGCTGTGCAAAACGCTCTCTCTGATCGATAGGATCGTTAAGCTCTGAGTACGCGTTGCACATTTCCCAGCCGTTCATGAACATCTCAAATCTCTCGACATAACCCGGTTTGTCAGGTTTTTTCTTCGTAAGAGGCGAGATCTCGATAGGATGGTCCATAACGAATGTCGGCTGGATAAGGTGCTCCTCAACGTATTCTTCAAAGAAAAGATTGAGGATATCGCCTTTCTGATGTCTGTCCTCAAATTCTATGTTATGTTCTTTTGCAAGTTTCTTTGCTTCTTCAGCGTCTTTTACCTGATCGAAGTCAACGCCTGCGTATTTCTTAACGGCATCCACCATTGTGATTCTCTCAAACGGTTTTCCGAGATCCATCTCGATACCGTTATAAACGATCTTGGTAGTTCCGAGAACTTCCTGCGCTACATGGCGGTACATGTTTTCCGTAAGGTCCATCATACCGTTGTAATCCGTGTATGCCTGATAAAGCTCCATAAGCGTAAACTCAGGATTATGTCTTGTATCAAGACCCTCATTTCTGAACACACGACCGATCTCATATACTTTTTCAAGGCCTCCGACTATAAGTCTCTTGAGGTAAAGCTCAAGAGAAATACGAAGTTTGAAGTCCTCGTCAAGCGCATTAAAATGAGTCTCGAACGGACGAGCTGCGGCTCCGCCTGCATTTGAAACCAGCATAGGAGTTTCAACCTCAAGGAATCCCTGAGAATCAAGATAACGACGGATGCTTGATATTATTTTTGATCTCTTTATAAATGTAGACTTTGCTTCTTCATTCATAATAAGATCTACATAACGCTGACGATAGCGGAGGTCTGTATTTGTCATTCCGTGGAATTTTTCGGGAAGTATCTGAAGGCTCTTCGAAAGAAGTGTCATCTCTGTTGCATGAATTGAAACTTCACCTGTCTTTGTTCTGAAAGCATAACCTTTCACGCCATAAATATCGCCGATATCCGATTTCTTAAAATCGGCATATGACTCTTCACCGATAGCATCCCTCGCCACATATACCTGAATGCTTCCCTGAAGATCCTGAATATTGCAGAAAGAAGCTTTTCCCATGACACGCTTAAACATCATTCGTCCCGCAATGCTTACATTGATAGGTGATGCGTCCATAATAGCGCGTCTTTCATTGTAATCATTGTTTACAGCCTCTTTTGCGGCGTTTTCATCCATTCCTTCAGTATTTACTGCAGGACGTCCTGCGAGAAGTTCTGCTTCATGTGCGTTGTACAGTTCTTTCACTTCAGCAGAATGGTGTGTCTGATCATATTTTCTGATCACAAACGGATCACAGCCTCTCTCCTGAAGTTCGGCAAGCTTTTCACGTCGAACCTTTAAGAGCTGATTAAGATCTGTCGCCTGGTTCTGATTTCCCTTAGCCATTTTTCCCTCCGATTAGATATTTCTCTCTATTGATAAAACTTTAAATTTGATAACATCCGACGGTGTTTCTGCTTCTACAACATCGCCGATTTTAGCTCCGATAAGCGCTTTTCCGACAGGCGACTCATTGGAGATCTTGCCCTGAAGGCTGTTTGCCTCTGTGCTTCCGACGATAGAATACTCAAGTTCCTCATCGAACTCCATATCGTATAATTTTACTTTACATCCGATATTGATCTTATCTGTAGCTGCTTCGCTTTCATCTACGATCTCGGCATTTTTGAGAATCGTCTGGATCTCCTCGATACGCGCTTCAATATCACGCTGTTCGTCTTTTGCAGCGTCATATTCCGCATTTTCAGAAAGATCGCCCTGCTCTCTTGCCTCCTGGATCTTTTTAGCTATAGCTTTACGCTGATTTACTGTTAAGTCTTCAAGCTCTGCTTCGAGTTTCTTAAGACCCGCATATGTCAAAATATTCTTTTTCGCTTCCATTATATAAGCTCCCTTCTTTCTGTAAGAGGATATTTTAGCGCAATAAGTATAAAGTAAAACCTCCGAGATGTCAAGAAAATAGCGCCTTAAGCTCTTCCAATGTTTCTATATGATTCATTTTACCCCTTATTTTCGCGGCGCATCTGAATCCTTTCACATAACACGCCGCATGTGTTCTCATCTGACGTATTCCCATTGATTCTCCGTTTTCATCACAGAGCATTTTCGCATGGGTGATTATCATGTTAAAAACTTCTTCCTGCGACGGAGGCGGAAGTTCTTTTCCTGTTTGAAGATAATATTTTATCTGTTCAAAGACCCATGGATTTCCCATCGCTCCGCGGCCTATTACAATCCCGTCGCAGCCTGTTTCGTTCAGCATTTTTTTCGCGCTCGGCCCGTCTGTAACGTCTCCGTTTCCAAATACCGGAACAGATACGGCTTTCTTTACTTCTCTTATTATATTCAAATCGGCTTTTCCGCTGTAATACTGTTCCCTCGTTCGTCCGTGAACAGTTATCGCACTCACGCCGCATTCTTCCGCAAGACGCGCAACCTCGACGGCATTGATATGATCTCTATCAAACCCTGCACGTATTTTTACCGTTACCGGCTTTTTCGTGGAATTTACAAGGGCGCTTATCGCAAGACGCGCCGCCTGAAGATCTGTCATCAATGCAGATCCTTCTTTGTTTTTTACTACTTTCGGAACGGGGCATCCCATGTTGAAATCGATTATATCAAACGGTCTGTCTTCAATCATCTTTACCGCTTCCGAAAGCGCTTCGGGTTCGCTTCCGAAAAGCTGGATCGCAGCCGGATGTTCATCCTCTGTTGTTTTCATAAGCGCGAATGTATTTCTGTTTTTATAAACGATCGCCTTCGCGCTGACCATTTCAGTCGTTACCATCCCGGCTCCATGTTCGCGGCATAACTTTCTGAAACTGACATCCGTTACTCCCGCAAGAGGTGCAAGCCCCAACGGCGTTTCGACTTTTACATTTCCGATCATTACTTCCTTAAGCATTTTCAGATCCCTCTAAAAGTTCTGCCGGAATATCTCCGTCAACGAAAATCTTATAATATAATTCAAGAGATTTAAAAAGCTCCTGCTTTTCACGCAAAAGCTGTCTTATTTTTAATTCCGCTCCGATCTCGTCATAAGCGAAATCATTTTCTTCGGAATTTGTTTTCAAAAGAAGCGTTCCGTCTTCATCATCGAATTCGACAGTAAATATGCCTCCTATTTCTTCTGTATATAATACGCACATTATCTGAAGTTCTTCTTTGATCTGTGTAGGAAGCCCCGAAAATTCCTGATTCAGATAATATTTTTGTTCATAAGCGTTAGCTCCGCAAAGAACCATATTTCCCTCCGGTGTGTTTCCAATACTTTTTTATGTAAGTGAATAGCCGGTTCTCATTTCTAAGAACCGGCTGATATTTCTGATAATTGATTATACCGCTCCAAGCGTTGCTGCCATTACGGCTTTGATCGTATGCATACGGTTTTCAGCTTCGTCAAATACAAGCGACGCCTTTGATTTGAATACTTCGTCGGAAACTTCCATCTCCGTAAGTCCGTATTTCTCCGCTATAGTCTTTCCTATTCCCGTATTCAGGTCGTGGAATGACGGCAGACAGTGAAGGAAAATCGCGTTTGGCGAAGCAAGATTCATGATCTCCGTTGTAACCTTGTATGGTGAAAGATCATTGATACGTTTCTCCCATACTTCATCAGGTTCTCCCATCGATACCCAAACGTCAGTGCATATGATATCGGCTCCTTTGCAGGCTGCTGTTATCTGCTCCGTAAGAGTTATCGTGCCCTTGCTCTCTTCGCAGTATTCCTCGCACTGCGCCACAAGCTTAGCATCAGGGAAATATTCTTTAGGCGCGCACGCCGTAAAGTGAAGTCCGAGTTTTGAACACACTACCATAAGTGAATTTCCCGTATTGTATCGGGCGTCTCCGAGGTATACAAGCTTCAATCCTTCAAGCTTTTTGAAATGCTCTCTGATAGTAAGAATATCCGCAAGCATCTGCGTAGGATGATATTCATTTGTAAGTCCGTTCCATACCGGAACAGTAGAATACTTTGCAAGCTCCTCAACGATCTCCTGACCGAATCCGCGGTACTCTATTCCGTCAAACATACGGCAGAGAACCTGCGCCGTGTCGGCAATGCTCTCTTTTTTTCCTATCTGAGATGCGCCCGGATCAAGATATGTGCTTCCCATTCCGAGGTCATTGGCTGCAACTTCAAAAGCGCAGCGTGTTCGCGTACTTGTCTTTTCAAAAATAAGCGCAACATTTTTTCCTCGAAGCGTATCGTGAAGAACGCCTTTTTTCTTTTTCTGTTTATATTCCGCAGCAAGATCGAGAAGATAAATAATTTCTTCTTTTGTAAAATCTTTAAGCGTTAAAAAATCTCGTCCTTTTAAGTTCATTTTCAAGTCCTCTTTAAAGCTCCGGGTTATTAAAGTTCATACAGGCTTTGATCTGTCGGTCTGAGCGGATCGATTGCGATCGATGAATCGTAAAGATCCTCTGTCTTATCGTTGTCTCCGTAAACAGCCCACCACAGTCTGTATCCGTCAAGGTTTCGTCTTCCCATTCGAAGGAATCCGTCTTCAAGCTGTACAAAATACTTTGAAGAATCTACGTTACAGTAGATATTGAATCCCTGGCTCTTGAGATAAGTGAATTTTTCGGCTGAACCGTAATCTTCGTTCCATGCCGCAAGATCCTGTCCGTGAGCAAAGATAATGATATCTACATCGCCTACAAGCGGTTCTACATACTGAAGCCATTTTTCTGTATCCGTCTGAAGTCTCTGCATATCTACCTCGCCGATATGAATATGACCCCAGGTATGGCTCGCAAATGTCCAGCCATCTGCCTTAAGGCAATCAGCAACAGCTTTTGCGTTAGCGCATTCTTCATCCCAGTTGAAATCAGGATGAGCGGCAAGCCATGCTTCCTGATCCGCATCAAGTTCTACACGATCTCTGTAGCAGTAGTCTGTTCTGTATCCGAGTATTCCGTTGTATCCTGTAAGGGCTATTGTGCCTTTCGCTCCTTTATATGAGAAATCAGGGTGTTCCTCCAGGAATTTATCAAGGATAGGCACATAGTCGTAATCTCCTACCTGTGTCACGCCGTTTGCGTCAATATATTCACATGTAGGCTTTCCGTCTTCTCCTATTATCATCTTTGACGCGCATCCGCGGCCATCATAGCTGTGATAGTAAGAAAGATCGTCAAAGGATATTACAAAAGGAGTTTTTCCCTGGGGCAGATAAATATTTTTTGCCGACATATGAGTATATCCGCTTTCGTCCACCGTCTCTTCTACCATGTCGTAAAGGCTTACAATAACGTAACCTCTTTCATACATCTGGTTTATGATCGAGTTAAACTCATCGACAGTCGTCATCCACTGACAGAATCCGGCTGTACCTGAATCCCAGCCTGAATCTCCCGTTAATGAAAATCCTCTTGCAGGATCTACAACGAGTGAATGGAAGAATACATGAGTTATGTCGTAAGGGGTCCACTCTACCAAATTGCTTTTCTGCGTTTCGATATCCGCAATAAGCGATACGATCTCCGGATTTTCTTCGTAATTCGGAACAGCATAAAGAAGCTCTGCAGCTCCGTCAAAATCATACTGTGTTGCCATTGTTCTTGCCTGAGCTATTATAGTTTCAGTACTGTCTGCTGCCGAACTTGTTTCCGTAGATTCAGGCGTCTGGGACGAAGTCTGTCCCTCGGTCGATCCCTGATTGTCCGTTTCTGTCTGACTTCCTGATATTACTGAAGTATCTGCTGTCTGGTCTCCGTCGTTTTGTCCCATACCGACAACAAATTTAATGGCGAATATAAGCGCTACAACAAGCGCTGCCAATATCACGCATTTAACTATAAGGGCATTGCGTCGCTGGCGTCTCCGCCTTTCTCTTTTGCTTAAATTACCTGACATGTTTTTATCACCTTTCTTTATTTTCTTTGTTCATGCACCTTGTACATGAGCACTGCGGATGCGACTGCGGCATTCAGCGATTCCAGACGTCCCTCCATCGGGATCTTAATAAGTGTGTCGCATTTTTCTGAAAGAGCGTCGCTTAATCCGTTTCCTTCATTTCCGATAAAAAAAGCTGTTCCCTCTATATAAGAAGGTTCCGTGTAACTGCAAACTCCTTTTAAATGAGCTCCGTAAGTGTGGATACCGTTTTCTTTAAACCATCTGACTGCGTTATCAGTATCTTCCTCACAGACGAACGGTACTCTGAATATCGATCCCATAGTAGAACGTATCGTCTTTGGCTGAAAAAGATCGACACAGCCTTTAGTAAGAATGATTCCTGTCACTCCGGCTCCCTCGGCAGTTCTCATTATTGTACCAACATTTCCCGGATCCTGCAAATCTTCCAGCAATAAAATGAACGGAGCATTCAAATCATCCCCCAGAAGATCCTTTTTTTCGTATTCCGGCTGTTTTAACACAGCCAAAATACCCTGCGGCGTCTTTGTGTCGCAGATTTTTTCAAACAGCGGATCCGCGATTACTTCATATCTATGATCTTTTATCAGATCAGGATTATTTTTTTCAAAAGATTCTGACACAAATACCTTTTGGATCAGCTCCTTCGGAGCTTCCGAAATAATCTTTACGCCCTCAGCAACAAAAAGCCCTGTTTTTACCCGTTCTTTATGTTTCTGATTCAGCGCTTGTATTTCTTTTATCTGTTGATTTTGGGCACTTGTTATCATTCTTCTCTCCGAAATTTATTTGGTATAGCTTGATGATAAGAATCTTGAGATCTCATACTGATTAATAGGAAATTCTTTTGTCATCGCAAGACCTTCATCAATATCACAGTCAGTAAACTGCCCGTCTTTAAATACTACTACACGGTTTGTCTTTCCGTCGCGAAGCAGATCGACAGCGTTTGATCCCATTATCGATCCGTACATTCTGTCACGGCATGTAGGACTTCCGCCGCGCTGCATGTATCCGAGTATAGTCGCGCGTGTCTCTATACCTGTTGCCGCTTCAATCCTCTTTGCCATCGATGTCGAATGGCCTATACCTTCAGCATTGATAATAATGTGATGTGTTTTACCGCGTTTTCTGTTTTCAATGATATGATCGATGAGTTTTTCTTCATCGTAATCATAGTTTTCAGGAAGCAGGATATCTTCGGCTCCGCTTCCGAAACCGCTCCAAAGGGCGATATAACCCGCATGCCTTCCCATAACTTCAATGATACTTACACGCTCATGGGAAGCAGATGTATCACGGACCTTATCGATAGCTTCAAGCGCCGTATTTACGGCCGTATCAAATCCGAGAGTATAATCTGTACATGAAATATCAAGATCGATCGTTCCCGGAATGCCGACTACATTTATTCCGTGATGAGCGAGCTGAAGCGCTCCTTTAAAAGAACCGTCTCCGCCGATTACGACAAGTCCTTCTATTCCGTGTTTTTTACATGTTTCCGCTGCCCTTAAAACTCCCTTTTCGGTAAGCATTTCCGGACATCTGGCCGTGTGGAGCACCGTTCCGCCGCGCTGAATTATATCGGAAACATCCTTTGCCTTCATATCAAATATTTTATCATATATAAGTCCGTCGTAGCCTTCATAAACGCCTTTGACATTTATCCCCTGTCCGAGGGCTCTACGAACAACACCTCTTATCGCCGCGTTCATTCCCGGAGCGTCGCCGCCGCTTGTGAGTACGCCTATTGTCTTTACTGCACTTTCCATTTTTACCACCTCGATAAAAAATAAACTTGTAGTGATTGTATACTAAAATTAACGGTTTGTGAATATTTACTTAAGCCCTTTATCAATGATTTTTACATTTTTCTCTGTAAATTTGTCGTAAAGCAGACTAAGTGTTTTGTCTGAAATGTCGATTGATAAAGATGCCTGAAGTCTTTTCATAGCTTTTTCTTTTTTCAGATAGATCACAACTTTACTGTTTCCGGGATTTGACCGTATCAGTTCTTCGACGCTTTTCGAGTCTCTGCTGAAGCTGTCTTTATCGTCAAACTGAAGCCACAGTTCTTTTTGCGTATCGTCAAACTGATATACTTTTTCCAGTATAAGCTTAGCCGGTTTTTCTTCTTCAACCGAAACGCGTCCCGATATGAAAATCTTATTTTCCTCCGTCAATATCGAAATATTCTTTTCGTAATCACGTGGAAAAACGATAACTTCAACAGTTCCGAAAAGATCTTCTATGGTAAGAAAAGCCATTGCCTGATTGTTCTTTGTATATTTGACGGTCTTTTCGTTTAATATTCCGCCTATTACAACACGCGATCCGTCTGCAACTTTCGGATATCCCGTTTCATCATCCGGCTCAAAATCGGCAGTAGTCGCTGTCGTATTCTTTTTCCATACCTCGATATGATCTTCAAGGGGATGACCGCTTATATAAATTCCGAGAACCTCTTTTTCAAATGAAAGCTTTTCCTCTTTGGAATACTCCTCAACATTAGGAAGAGTAATCTCAAAACTCGCACGGTCTTCATCTGACATAAGATCAAACAGCGAAAGCTGTCCTGATACGGAACTTTTTTTATTCTGCTGCACCTGATCCATCACCTGCGAATAAATGATCAGAAGCTGACGTCTGTTGGCGCCGGTATTGTCAAACGATCCTGACTTTATAAAATTCTCAAGAGTTCGTTTGTTTACTTCTTTCGTACTCAGACGTTCGCAGAAGTCCCTCAGCGATTTATACGGTCCGTTTTTCTCACGTTCCGCTGTTATTGCCGCCATTACAGGCTTGCCGATTCCTTTTATCGCCGTAAGACCGTATCTTATCTTCCCGTCTTCAACTGAAAAAACGCCCTCACTTTTATTTATATCAGGCGGAAGTATGTCTATTTTCATCTGCCGGCAGGTGAATATATACGAAGCTACTTTTCCCGGATTATCTATTACCGAAGTCATAAGCGCCGCCATATACTCAACAGGATAATAGTATTTCAGCCATGCCGTCTGATATGAAACGATCGCGTATGCGGCGGCATGTGATTTATTAAATGCATATTTCGCGAAATCTATCATGCTGTCATAGATCCTGTTTGCCGTCTTTTCATCGATACCGTTCGCAATACATCCCGGTATGTTTTCTTCTTTATTGCCATATACGAAGTTTTTGCGTTCTTCTTCCATTACGGAAGCCTTTTTCTTTGACATGGCGCGGCGAAGAAGGTCGCTTCTTCCAAGCGTATAACCGGCGAGGTCGCGGACTATCTGCATAACCTGCTCCTGGTATACTATACAACCGTATGTGGCCTTTAAAATAGGCTCCAGCTGCGGACATTCATAAACTATATCTTCCGGATGTTTTTTTCCTTTTATATAGTTCGGAATAAAATCCATCGGTCCCGGTCTGTAAAGAGCGATACCGGCTATGACATCTTCTATGCTCTCCGGCTTCAGCTCCTTCATGAAATTCTTCATTCCGGCCGATTCAAGCTGAAAGATTCCGTCACATTTTCCCGATCCTATAAGAGCGTATACATCGGGATCGTTGTAATCTATCTTCATCATGTCAATATGATTGCCCGATGTTTTTTCCGCAAGGAACGCGGCATTCTGGATCACCGTCAGGGTACGCAGTCCTAAAAAGTCCATTTTCAAAAGTCCCAGTTCCTCAAGCGTTGTCATCGTAAACTGCGTTACGATCGTACCGTCGGCCGCTCTCGCAAGCGGAACGTATTCTTCGACCGGAAGCTGTGAAATAACTACTCCTGCAGCATGCATCGACGTATGCCGCGGAAGTCCCTCAAGCCTTTTTGACATCTCGATAAGTTTCGCGACCTGCGGATCTTCGAGCGTCAGCTCTTTAAGCTTCGGATTCATCTTTAAAGCTTTATCTATAGTGATATTCAGCTCATTCGGGATCATTTTCGCAATCACGTCGACAGCGCCGTATGGAATATCCATAACACGTCCGACGTCTCTGATAACGCCTCGCGCGGCAAGAGTTCCGAATGTCACTATCTGAACTACGCAGTCTTTTCCGTATTTTTCCACAACATAGTCGATAACTTCAGAACGCCGTTCATAACAGAAATCAACGTCTATATCAGGCATCGATACACGTTCCGGATTGAGGAATCGCTCGAACAGAAGCTGATATTTTATCGGATCGAGCTGCGTGATATCAAGAGTATAGCTAACGAGAGAACCTGCCGCGCTTCCTCGTCCCGGTCCGACCATGATCGAATGTTCCCTTGAATATCTGATGAAATCCCATACGATAAGGAAATAGTCCACATAGCCCATCGTCTTGATGGTATTCAATTCATATTCAAGCCTCTCCCTCAGCTCTTTTGTAACATTTTCGTATTTTCTTTCAAGTCCTTCAAAGCAGAGCTTCTGAAGATATTCCCACGAAGTCATATTGTCAGGGACATCGAATTTCGGAAGCTTCGTGACTCCGAATTCTATTTCCACATGACATCGTTTAGCGATCTTTTCGGTGTTTTCAAGGGCTTCGGGAGCATACGGGAAAAGAGCTGCCATTTCTTCTTCCGATTTTAAATAATACTGGCCGCCCTCGTAGCGCATCCTGTTCTCATCGGAAAGCTTTTTGCCTGTCTGTATGCACAGCAGGATATCGTGCGATTCAACGTCAGTCTTATATGTATAGTGAACATCGTTTGTACATACAAGCGGGATACCGGTTTCCTTGCTCATCCTGACCAGCTGTGAATTGACTATTTTCTGTTCAGGTATTCCCGTATCCTGGATCTCAAGAAAATAGTTGTTTTCTCCAAAGATCTCCCTGTAGGTAAGCGCGGTATTTTTTGCTTCGTCATAAAATCCCCGCAGAAGGTTTCTCGGGACTTCTCCGGCAAGACATGCGGAAAGAGCGATAATTCCGCTGTGATATTTCTTAAGAAGTTCAATATCTACCCTCGGTCTGTAATAATACCCTTCCGTAAATCCTTTTGACACGATTCGCGTCAGATTCGCGTATCCTTCATTGTTTTCTGCCAAAAGGATAAGATGATAATATCTGTCGTCTCCTGCGCCCTGTTCACGGTCAAATCTCGATCCGGGCGAAACATACACTTCGCACCCTAAGATCGGATTGATGCCCTCTGCTTTCGCCGCTTTGTAAAAATCTATGCAGCCGTACATTACGCCGTGATCCGTTATGGCGCCGGACTCCATTCCCAGTTCTTTCAGCCGGGATACATATTCTTTGATTTTATTGGAACCGTCAAGAAGACTGTATTCGGTATGAACATGCAAATGTGTAAATGCCATTCTTGTTCTCCTTATGCATCAGGTCTGCACGTCGTTTATTTAAGAGAAATGCTGTTCTCTCCTATAACGATCTTTTTGTTTTTCAAAAGATTTCCCACTGCTCTTTTAAACGCCGCTTTTGAAAGCCCGAACTCCTCATTGATAATCTGCGGATCGGCATGATCGTTAAACGGAAGCGTTCCTCCAAGTTCCTGAATCCTTTTGTAAATAATATCAGCGTCGCTTTCCATCTGTATATAAGCTTTTTGTTTCGGCGTGGCGTCTATACGTCCGTCTTCTCTTATCTGAATAATACGGACCATTATATTATCGCCAATCCTGTATTTTCCCTGGGCATCCTTATTCTGGATAAGCCCGCTGTACTTGTCTTCGACAGCGATAAAAAGTCCGAATTTCGGATTGATATCATAAATACGGGCTCCTACCATATCGCCCATCACATATGGCGGGTTCTGCTTCAAATAAGGATATATCTTCATTGTTGCACAGAGTCTTTCGCTTTTATCGAGATAAAGCGCAACAAGAACCTCGTCACCCGTCTTTACTTTTACCGTCTGCTCTTTAAAAGGAAGAAACAGGTCCTTTTCAAGTCCCCAGCTCAGAAAAGCGCCTATCTTTCCTACAGACGCAACTTTCAAAAGCGCGACTTCATTCAGCTGAAACGCCGGAGCTGCTGTTGTAGAAATCAGTCTGTCGCTCGAATCTTTATATAAGAAGACTTTTATCTTAGAGCCTTTGACAGTTCCTTCCGGAACCTGCTTTTTCGGAAGGAGTACACGTTCTTCTGAATCGATATTTTCCGCAAGATACACTCCGAAATCTACGAGTTTCACTACAGTAAGTTCCTGTATTCTACCTATCTTTAACATACTGATCTCCTGACTGATTATTATCTGTTGTCCATTCCGCTATAAAGAAAAGACTGCCGTCCGCATCATATATTTTGATCTGAATTCCGTTATCAGTTTTGGAACGGCTCGGATAAAATACATCTCCTAAATGAGCCTGTTTCTTATATTCACACCTGAAACAATTAAAAGAAAAATCTTCAGGCAGAAACGCCATAGCGGTTTTAATATACTGAGAGTTGTTCACATGATTATTCGTATCGATCATGTGAGGCTGAACCGCAACAGGCTCCAATTTTTCTTCTTCTTTTACAGGCCGTATTTTTCTCGGGAGCTTAAGATTTATATGAGAATCCGGTTCAAGCGTATATCCGTCTACAAAGAACGATTCTATTTCAACCGGCGTCATTTTTTCAAAGTCCATCAGTACATACTGCGTATCAGCGATGGCAAAATATTCGCCATTTTCATCTGAAAGGGAGTAATGACGATAACCGAGACAGTGATTAAAGTTATACGCCCATGTGGATGACGTCACATTGTCTCCGAGTTTGGCTGTTTTAAAAATCCTGACCTGCCACGATCCGAGGATCCATGTCAGATTTTTCTCATAGAGAAAATCAAGAGGCAGTCCGTTATCTTCCCCGTGAAACGTAGATGTATCCTGAAAATAATCCAGCAGAGCCGGAAATGTCAGATTGCTTTTGCTGTCGGTTTCGCTGTATCTTATACGGCTGTTAAAAGAATATACCATTTTAATTCTCCGATTTAATCATATTCTTGTGTTTATTTACGGTGATTTTCAAGGTTCTCCTCCTCAAATCACTAATCATCATTATAAAGTCAAGTTCCATGCTTATCAATAGACCAGAATTATATTTTAGTAGCGCTAACTATTCTGATTACAGAAAAAGGCCGCTGCATTTGCAGCGGCCTTACAGGGCTACAAGGATTCGAACCTTGAAATGACGGAGTCAGAGTCCGTTGCCTTACCGTTTGGC
>CASDUB010000085.1 GCA_949283905.1 uncultured Lachnospiraceae bacterium
TACGGAGAAGAAGGTATTATGCATGGCTTTAACAGTATTATGCTAAAAGATGAAAACGGTGAGCCCGCTCCTGTTTACTCGGTTGCAAGCGGCCTTGATTATCCGTCTTCAGGTCCGGAGCACGCATTCCTTCATGATCTCGGAAGAGTTAAATATGACGTTGTAAACGACGAAGAGACTATCGATGCATTCTTCGAACTTTCAAGAATGGAAGGAATCATTCCGGCTATCGAAAGCTCCCACGCCGTTGCCTATGGTATGAAACTCGCACGTACAATGGGTAAAGGTTCTATACTTATCAATCTTTCGGGCAGAGGCGACAAAGACATGGATTATATCATAGAAAACTATGGTATTCGTTGAACAGATATTCTATCTGAATAAGTAAATTATATAAAAAATCCCATCTTATAGAACAGATCTACAAGATGGGATTTTTTTAATCAGTAATTTTTCCCGCCAATGCGCATTTGGCGGCAGTTATCGGTGAAGCAAGGTATATTTCTACTTTTGAAGTTCCCATACGTCCGAGGAAGTTTCTGTTGTTTGTAGCTACAACGCGTTCACCGTCGGTTAATATTCCTCCTGCTCGTCCGCAGCAGAGACCGCATCCGGGATGAGTAATCATAGCGCCTGCTTCGGAAAGAATTGAAAGAGTTCCGTCAGCTATGGCTTCTCTGTAGATCTTGCGGCTTGCGGGAGTAACTATAAGCTTTACAAACGGAGCGACTTTTTTGCCCTTCAGAATGGCGGCAGCGTTGTGAAGATCTTCAAGGCGTCCGTTTGTACATGAACCGATAAATACCTGATCAATAGGCGTTCCTTTGATCTCGGAAACGGGACGGATCTTATCCACCTGAGATGGACATGCCATTACAGGTACAAAGTCTTCGGCGTTATAATTTATAACATGGCAGTAGTCGGCGTCTTCGTCCCCGTACAGATTTTTCATTGTATCGTCAAGCATTACATTGCAGTATTCGGCTGTTTTTTCGTCAGGAGAGAAGAGACCGCATTTTGCGCCTGCTTCTATAGCCATGTTTGAGATGGTCATACGGCTTGCAACAGACATATTTTCAACTGTATCTCCTGCAAATTCAAGAGATTTATAAGTGGCGCCGTCAGCTCCCAGATCGCCAATAAGAGTCAGAATAATATCTTTTGATGTTACGTTTTCCGGAAGCTTTCCGTTGATATTTACCCTGATAGTTTCCGGTACTTTGATCCAGAGTTTTCCTGTTCCGAGGATACTTGCCATCTCAGTATATCCGATGCCGCTTGAAAAAGCGCCGACGCTTCCGTATGTTGTTGTATGGCTGTCGGTTCCGAAAACTACATTTCCGGGTTTAACGTAGCCGGCTTCTGTCATAAGCTGATGGCATATACCGTCCGAATGGTGTACGTTTTTCATGCCGTATTTTGCGGCAAATTCATTGCCTTTTCTAAAATGGCGTGTATCGTCAACCTGACTTGCAGGAACGAGGTGATCGTAAATCAATACAACTTTATCGGGATCCCAAAGTTTCTTAAAACCCATTTCTTCAAATTTATCTGCAACAAACGGTATAAAGATATCGTGTATCATAACCCTGTCAACATTTACGGTTACGATATCGCCTGCTTTTGCGTCGATACCCGTATTATTTTTTATTATTTTTTCAATAAGCGTTGAACCCATTTTAATATCCTCCTTATCAGTCTTCCAGTCCGTTCAGGCGGCGCATGGCTTTAACAAGTCCGCCTGCGTTCAGAATGTCTAAAAGATTTTCAGGAAGTGAAGATATTGGATATTCTTTTCCGTTTGCACAGACAGCCTGACCGACGCAGACTTCTATTTCATCGCCTTCTTTTATCTCGTCATGAAGATCGGGATTTTCTATAAGCAAAAGACCGTTATTTATAGAATTTCTGAAAAAGATCCTTGCATATGATTTTGCTATTATAGCTTTGATGCCGAGAGCTTTTATTACTTCGGGAGCCTGTTCTCTTGATGAACCGCAGCCGAAGTTTTTTCCGGCAACGATGATATCTCCTTCTTTGATCTGTCCGGCCAGTTCGGGACGGAGAGGAGAGAATGCGTATGGAGCCATGTCGTTTACTGTCTTAAGTGCAAGATATTCTGTCGGAATAATGATGTCCGTATCTATATCATCTCCGAGGAGCCAGACTCTTCCTTTAAATTTATCCATGATCATTTTCCTTTCACGATAAGGGTTATTTTATTTCGTCAGCTGTTGCTATGCATCCTTTGATTGCCGAAGCAGCAACAGTAGCTGAGGATGCGAGATATACAAATGAATCTTTATGTCCTGCGCGTCCTTTGAAATTACGTGTTCCGGTGCTGATGAGTGTTTCGCCTTCGCCTATAACGCCCTGGCAGCTTCCCCAGCAAACAGAACAGTTGGGATTCATTACGATTGCGCCTGCCTCCATAAAAATATCGATAAGTCCCTCTGAAAGCGCCTGTTCATAAACTGCCTGGCTCGCCGGAACTACGAGAAATCTTACAGTAGGAGCGATCTTATGGCCTTTAATGACAGAGGCAGCAAGTCTTAAATCCTCAATACGTCCGTTGTTGCATGAACCGAGAAAAGCTTCGTCTATCCTCATTCCTGAACATTCTGTCGCAGGAACAACATTGTCAACAAAGTGAGGTTTGGCAACGATAGGAACTATAGTTGACATATCGATGTTATATGTTGCCGCGAATACGGCGTCAGCATCACTTGAAAAACAAGCTTTAGGAGTGCGTCCGTGTTCTTTAAGGTAATCCATTGCGATATCGTCAACTTCCATAAGAGCCGTTTTGGCGCCGGCCTCAACACAGAGATTGCAGATGGAGATTCTGTCGCTCATGTTAAGTGTTTTCATACCTTCGCCAGCAAATTCCATTGCTTTGTAATTTGCTCCGTTTGCACCGATTTTGCCGATGATCGTAAGGATAAGATCTCTGGCGGTAACTCCGGGATTTAACTTTCCTGTGAGATTAAAACGGATTGTTTCTGGAACAAGCACCCAGCTGTGTCCCGTTACCATCCCGTAGAGATAGTCGGTGCATCCTACGCCTGTACCGAACGCGCCAAGGGCTCCGTAAGCGCAGGTATGACTGTCAGCTCCGAATATAAGTTCGCCCGGTCTTACATGATTTTCCATCATTATCTGATGGCATACGCCTTTTCCTTCATAAAATTTGATACCGTTTTCCTTCGCGAAATCACGCATTTTTTTGTGCGAAGCAGCTGTTTTAACGCTGTCGCAGGGTACATTATGATCGATTACCCAGACAAGTTTGCTGACGTCTGCAATCTTAGGATTTTTTAAATTATTATACATATCTATAGTAAGATGAGTCGTACCGTCGTTGCTTAAGAGCCGGTCGAGCTCTACAGTATGTATGTCGCCTGCTTTAACAGAGTCAACGCCTGCAGCGAGGGCGATTATCTTTTCAGCAATAGTCATTCCCATAGAAATATCCTCTTTTCTGAATTTTTATGTAATAAATATCTTATTTGTTCAGCGACGCTATCAGACCGCCCTGATCCAGAATTCCCTGCATATATTCGGGGAGTTTTGTACATGTATATTCTTTGCCGTTTACTTTCGCTATGCCCTCGGTAAGTGAGAGCTCCATTTCCTGTCCGTCTTCAACTGCATCATAAAGATCTTTGCAAACGATAACAGGAAGTCCGATATTGATGGAATTGCGGTAAAAGATCCTTGCAAAAGATTTTGCGATAACTGCTTTAACTCCAAGGGCTTTTAAAACTGCCGGAGCCTGTTCTCTGGAAGAGCCGCATCCGAAGTTTTCACATGCCACTACAAAATCGCCCGGCTTAACGGATGATGCAAAGTCGGAGTTTAATGATTCAAACGCATGAGATTTCATCTCGTCAACAGTAGGGTACAGCAGATACTGAGAAGCTATGATCTGATCTGTATCCACATCATTATTAAATTTAAATATCTTTCCCATTTTTTTCTCCTGTCTTTATATTTGTTAAAAAGTGCATAATTTACTTTAAAATTTATATTCAATCTAAACTAATACTTTAGCATTAAATGAATAATTATACAAGAAATTTGTATTTATTAAATTTACTCCAAAAATCAAAAAAAGGAATGCAAATACAGCGATACTGATGTATACTTTCTTGTTAGATGTTGATATATCTAAGACAACGAAAGAGGATGGTAATGAATAAGATCACAGAAACATTATCCGGTAAAAAAATTCTTATCTGGGGATACGGACGTGAAGGAAAGTCCACAGAAAATTTTATCAATAAACATTGTCAGGTTCTTAAAGCCGACGTATTTGAAGGACCTGAAAGTGAATTAAACGTCGGGGACTATGATATTATTATTAAAAGTCCCGGAATCAAAGTTGAAAATTACATCGATAAGTATACTTCACAAACTGAACTGTTCTTATCGCAGTTTGCGTCTCAGACGATCGGAATAACAGGAACAAAGGGAAAGAGCACAACATCGACGATGATGGCTGAAGTACTGTCGAAATGTTCGGGGAAAAAGGTTCTGCTTGTAGGAAATATAGGCCTTCCGTGCCTGGATCATTATGATGAGATCGACGAGGATACGGTCATTGTATTTGAGATGTCATGTCATCAGCTTTCTCATATTCACTATTCACCGCATGTGGCAGTATTTCTTAACCTGTTTCAGGATCATCTGGATTATTACGGAACCGTTGAAAAATATTTTGAAGCAAAGCAGAACATAGCGTTACATCAGAGCGAAGACGATATATGCTATATAGGCGATCAGGTTCCGGATTTTCCTAAAAAATCTAAAGTAAATACGGTATATTACGACAGATCGATGAAATTCGACATGCTTCTTAAAGGAGAACATAATCAATACAACGCGACATTTGTATACAGAATTGCGACTGAACAGTTTGGGTGTGATCCTGAAGAAGTGATAAATGTTATAGACAGTTTCCATGGACTTTCTCACAGGATGGAATATGTCGGAAAAGTAAACGGTATTGAATATTATAACGATTCGATCTCAACGATTCCTGAAGCTGCCATTCAGGCTGCATCAAGTATTCCTAACGTTAAGACTATTCTCATCGGAGGAATGGACAGGGGAATCGATTATTCGAAGCTTGTTGAGTTTGTAAAAAAACATCCCGAATACAATTATATTTTTTCATATGAGTCGGGCAGACGAATTTACGAAGATGTTTCGGAATTTGAGTATTGTAAATACTGCAATGATATCGATGAATCTGTTGAGCTTGCAAAAACAATCACGCCGTCACAGGGTGCTGTGCTGTTTTCGCCTGCAGCGGCTTCATATGGTTATTTTAAGAATTTCGAAGAACGCGGAGAATATTTCAAGAAGCTGGTTTTAAACAGTTAAAGGTATTTGGATTATGAAAAAAGATTTTTCACTTGTTTTTACAGGCGATATCGGTTTTGATCGATATATGGACAAAAAATGGGAAGACGATGAACTTATATCTTCTGAAGTTCTGGATTTTTTACACAGCGCAGATCATGTAATCGCCAATATTGAAGGACCGCTGGTACCGCAGGAAACAAATAAAACTACGGAAGGAACTGCCCAGCTGCTTCATACGATGAATCCTGAAGCCGTAAAAGTTTTCAGAAACATGCATGCTGATATCTGGAATATCTGCAATAATCACATGATGGATGCCGGAGAATGCGGCGTTGAAGCAACGTTGAATGAAGCTGAAAGATTCGGGGCTAAGACGATAGGCGCCGGAATGAATCTTGAGCAGGCGATGAAACCGGTATATTTCTCTGAGGCAGGGGGTATAGGAGTATTTTCTGTCGGATACAGAAGAGGATGCAAACCTGCCGGCGAAAACAATGCGGGATGTTTTATGTGGCACGAAATGGATCTGATCAGAAAAGCAATAAAAGAGATAAAAAGCAAATGTCGCTGGTGTATAATGGTCGTGCACGGCGGAGAAGAATTTACAGCATTGCCTCATCCTTACACAAGGGACAGATATCTTGAATATCTCGATATGGGAGCCGATATAATAGTGTCTCATCATCCGCATGTGCCGATGAATTATGAGAGGGTAGGAGATAAGATAATATTTTATTCTCTCGGCAACTTTATTTTTGATACTGATTACCAGAGAGCCCAGTTCAACACGGAAAAAGGGATTCTTGTAAAACTTATTTTTACGGATGAAAAATATGATTTTGAAGCCATGGGGCTTGAGATAGTAAGAGGACCCGAACATGTTGTAAGAGCCGAACTTCCTAAGATATTTACGGATGTGCAGCCTGATGAATACGAAAAGCTGATCCCTCTGTCTGCTAAAATGTTTATCTCGGCCACTAAAAGACAGCTGATATATTTAAATCCGAAAGAGTATTCAAATGCTTCCGAAGAAAAATGGCTTGAAAACTTTTCGAATCCGAAGAGAAGCGGACGTGTCATCGGCGAGGGACTTGATTTTGCTATAATCTGTCCTTTAGCCGAAAAGGAAAAAGAAAAGGAATGGATGAAAAGCAATCTGGAAGATGTAAAGGAATATTTACTTGAACAGATTTGACCTTGATACATTTATAGTTTATAATAGTACGCATATGTATAACAATTACAGTAGGAGATTATTCAAATGAAAGGCATTATATTAGCAGCGGGAAAAGGCACACGTCTTTACCCGATGACGAAACCAGTTTGTAAACCGTTAGTTCCGGTATACGATAAACCGTTAGTCTATTATCCGCTTGCCACTCTTATGCAGGCTGGAATAAGAGAAATAATGATAATCATACCTCCCGGTGAAGAAGAGTCCTTTAAAAATCTTCTCGGCGACGGTTCTCATATCGGTATTCATATCGAATATGCGGTTCAGCATGTGGCCAGAGGTATTGCAGACGCGCTCCTTATCGGCAAGGATTTTATCGGAAAAGACAGCGTATGTCTTATCCTTGGAGACAATATTTTCCATAAACCCAATATGGACAAGATGCTCACAAAGGAAAACAGCATAGCCGATAAAGGCGCTATAGTATTCGGATATAAAGTTGCAGATCCGAGACCTTTCGGCGTTGTTGAATTTGATGAAGACGGAAACGTTGTATCTATTGAAGAAAAACCGAAATTTCCAAAATCAAATTATATCATTCCGGGTCTTTATTTTTACGACAATCAGGTTGTTGAGATCGCTGAAAATCTTAAACCGTCCGCAAGGGGCGAGCTTGAGATCACGGATGTTAATCTTGAGTACATGAGACGCGGACAGCTTAAAGTTTTCCCTCTCAAGAGAGGTCTTACATGGCTTGACGCAGGAACTGCGGATAGTGTTCTTGAAGCTGCGGTTGCAGTTAAATCTTATCAGCTTTCAGGATACAATATGGGTTGTATTGAAGAAATCGCATGGAAGATGGGATTTATCACATTAGAAGAAGTTCATAAACTCGGCGAGTCAATGAAGACAACAAATTACGGACAGTATTTAATGGAACTGGAATAATTTAATCGAGGCAGGTTCAGCCTGCCTCTTATTTTATGCCGAGAATATTAAGGATCTCGTTGTTGGTGCTTTTTGAAAAAACATCTATATGATCAAGATCGGCGCTTCTGTCGGCAAATGCCGGAAACAGAAAGCCGCTTATCGGCTCTGACGGTTCGTATTCTCCGATGAGAGGAGAAATTGTACATATCAGATATTCATAGACTTCTTCGGAATCACCGTAACGCTGTTTGTCTGATCCTTTTACGGGAATATCATATGCACCGAAAAACATATATACTGCGTAATCAAATCCCGGATTGTAATGTTCTCTTACAATTTCATAGAACAGATCGAGCATAGCGTCGTTTTCGAGACGGCATTTCTTTAATTCCCACAAAAGTTTGTACAGGTCGCGAGAGAAAGAGTTTTCTGAAGGATACCTGTATTCTTTTAACTCACTGTTAGTTCCTGCGAAAGGTATTGCTTTAGCTATTTCAAGATTTTTTGTTTTATCCTGTGAAGAAAGCTTAAGAAAGTGAGTGTTAAAACTGCCGTCTGTCTCATTTTCCGAATCTATATAGCATCCGGCGATCCTTGAAATGTGCGTTCTTTTTATATTCATTCGCCTCGTAAGCTCAAGCATATCATTTCTGTCTATCATAAATTATTCCCCCAATTGAAATTAACTTTAGTATCATACCATAAATATTTAATAATCTGAACAAAGATTATCATGACATACTAAGCAATCCGTGTTATCATAGTAGATATTTTAAGCAGTAGAAGGTATATTGGGAAGCAGTATGAGTAAAGAAAAGAATAATAAAAATTTAAATAACAATATTTTTAATGGTGAAAGAAAATTTGCGTCTGTATTTCTTAAATTACTTATTGCCGCAGTTATAGTCGTTGTAGCAGCGCTCATTATTGTGCTTGTTGTGAAAAACAATGATCAGGATCCGACCAATGAGATCAGCATCAGTTCTGATATGTCTGAACCGGATGTAAATACGGATCAGAATCTGAATGCAGGATAATAATATGGAACAGATTGAATTACAGAAAAATAACGAGATCGAAAAAAGTATTCAGAAAAAGTTCAGAAAATCTATTTTTTCAAAGTTTACTAAGGCTTTGAATAAATACGATCTCATACAGGAAAACGATCATATTGCAGTTTGCATTTCCGGCGGAAAAGACTCGATGCTGATGGCGAAGCTTTTTCAGGAACTGAAACGGCACGATAAATTTAATTTTGACCTTACTTTTTTGGTAATGGATCCCGGCTACAATAAAGCTAATCGTGAGATGATCGAATACAACGCCAAATTGATGAATATTCCGATCACAATATTTGAATCTGATATTTTTGATTCGGTAGATCAGATCGAAAAAAATCCGTGTTATCTCTGCGCAAGGATGCGCCGCGGACATTTATACAGCAAGGCTAAGGAACTCGGATGCAATAAAATAGCTTTGGGACATCACTATGACGATGTTATAGAGACTATACTTATGGGAATGCTTTACGGCGGACAGGTACAGACAATGATGCCGAAGCTTCACAGTACAAATTTTGAAGGCATGGAACTGATAAGACCGATGTATCTTGTACGTCAATCCGATATAGAACACTGGCGTGATTATAACGGCCTTAAATTTCTTCAATGTGCGTGCCATTTTACGGAAACATGCTGGACAGTATATGAAGACGGTTCTACAGAATCGAAAAGGCTTGAGATTAAAAATCTGATAGCAGAACTGAAGAAAACAAATCCGTTTGTCGAAGGAAATATATTTAAGAGCGTGGAGAATGTAAATATAGATACTGTGATTGAATATAAACAGCACGGAATAAGACATAATTTTCTTGAAACATATTAAGGGACAGGACCTTTTATTCTGCAGAAGCTGATCTGTAAGATAAAAGGCTCTGTCCCTTGATTTTTAATTATGAAGGAAATTTGAAATTCTCTTATAAAGGAAAAATGTTACAAATCCGTTGATGCCGGCTTTGATTATATTAAAACCAAATATGAAAGGCATCAATGTCCATACTACTTCGGCAGGAACTCCCATAAATATAGGAGTGATTATCATGTTTGCAGGTATCATGACACAGCCCATGGCGAGGATTCCGAGTATTATGCCGATAAGTGCGCTTTTTCTTGTCTTTTTTCTTTTATAAATCAATCCTGAAACAAGAACAAAAACTCCTGTAGCTATGATATGCATTAATATTCCGTATGCACCGCTTCCGGCGCTTACTGTTACGCCCTGAAGAAAAGCAGTGATAACAGTAACCAGAAGACCTGCAAACGGTCCGAATGCAAAAGATCCGATCATAATCGGAATATCGGCAGGATCGTATTCGAGAAAAGCGACTGCCGGGAAAATAGGAATATGTATCAGCGCTACCAGAACAATAGCGATTGCTATCAGCATACCCATTTTAACGATCTTGATAGTAGTTTTCTGAGTATTCGTTTTATTTATGTTTGACATCTGTCATTACCCCTCTCATTAAATTCATCATATGTATTCATTATAGCGCATTTGCGATCAAAGTAAAAATAAAAGCTGCGATCCATGCGATAACACACTGCCATATAACTACTATAATCGCCCATTTAGCTCCAAGCTCACGTTTGATGGAGGCGATAGCAGCAATACAAGGAGTATAAAGCAGACTGAAAACAAGTATTGCGCCTGCGGCAACAGGCGTTATTGCCATTGCGATGCCGCCTGCTCCTGCAAATAATATCTGCATAGTTGAAACGACGCTTTCTTTAGCCATTACTCCGCAGATAAGCGACGTTACGATCCGCCAGTCTCCAAGTCCGAGCGGAGCAAAAACAGGAGTAATTGCTCCGGCTATCATTGCCATGATGCTTTGTGATGAATCGGAAACAAAATTCAGCTGAGGATCAAAGCTCTTCAGGAACCATACTACGATAGATGCTATGAGGATTATAGTAAAAGCTCTCTGAATAAAATCTTTTGATTTTTCCCACATCAGCTGAAGAGTTGTTCTTAAGCCGGGAAGTCTGTATATAGGAAGTTCCATAACAAATGGAACGGCTTCACCTTTAAACAAGAATTTTTTATATAAAAATGCTATAAGTATTCCGATGGCAATTCCCGCAACATAGATGCCGGTCATTACGAGACCGCCGTATTCCGGGAAAAATGCGTTTACAAAAAACGCATATATCGGAAGTTTAGCTGTACAGCTCATAAACGGCGTCAGCAGGATAGTCATCTTTCTGTCGCGTTCGCTTGGAAGAGTACGCGTCGCCATAACGGCGGGTACAGTACATCCGAAACCTATCAGCATAGGTACTATACTTCTTCCGGAAAGTCCTATCTTTCTTAAGAGCTTGTCCATAAAAAATGCGACGCGGGCAATGTAACCGCTGTCTTCAAGCATCGAGAGAAAGAAGAACATTACAACAACGATAGGAAGGAAGCTCAATACGCTGCCGACACCTTCAAAGATTCCGTCTAATACAAGACTTTGAACCGTAGGATTGACATTGGCAGCAATCATTGCGTTCGAAGCGAGATCCGCAAGGGCTGAGATTCCCATGTCCATCAGTTCCTGAAGCCATGCGCCGACTACATTAAAAGTGAGTATAAAGACAAGAGCCATAATTCCGATAAAAACCGGAATAGCAGTATATTTTCCTGACAGGATCCTGTCAATCTTTTCGGTACGTATATGTTCTTTGCTCTCTTGCGGTTTGTTTACACACTCTTCACAGACTTTCTTTATAAAAGAGAATCTCATATCGGCCATTGCCGCGCTTCTGTCAAGACCTCTTTCATTTTCCATCTGAACTGTTATATGCCTTAAAAGCTCAAGTTCATTTTCGTCGAGTTTAAGCTGTTTCAATATGAGAGGATCTTCTTCGATTGCCTTGCTTGCGGTAAAGCGGAGCGGAAGATCGGCTGCTTTACAGTGATCGTCTATAAGATGAATCACTGAGTGTATGCATCTGTGTATTGCGGCTTCTTTACCTTCGTTTTTGCAGAAATCGTTATACAGAGGTTTTTCCTGATATTCGGCGATATGGACCGCATGAGTTATAAGTTCGTCAATACCCTGGTTTTTCGCGGCAGAGATAGCGACTACAGGTACTCCAAGGAGTGATTCCATGGCGTTGATATCTACTGATCCGCCGTTTCCTGTAAGTTCATCCATCATATTGAGAGCGACAACCATCGGCCTGTCCATTTCGAGCAGCTGCATCGTAAGATACAGATTACGTTCGATATTTGTTACGTCAACGATATTGATTATCGCGTCAGGTTTCTCGTTCAATACAAAATTTCTTGAAACTATTTCTTCAGCCGTATAGGGCGACATGGAATATATGCCCGGCAGATCAGTGACTTTAGTATTTGGATATCCGATGATGGCTCCGTCTTTTCTGTCTACTGTAACGCCGGGGAAATTTCCTACATGCTGGTTTGATCCTGTTATTTTATTGAAAAGAGTTGTTTTTCCGCAATTCTGATTTCCGACAAGGGCAAATGTAAGCACATGATCCGGCGGAAAGGATTTTACCGTATTCTTTTCATGATGTATGCCGGGTTCTCCCAGGGCGGGATGAAAAGATTTGGAACGGGAAGATCTCCTGTTTTCTTTATCGTCTTTATATTGACTGGCGTTGGTAAGTGAAACGTCGATTTTTTCGGCTTCCGAAAGGCGAAGGGTAAGATTATATCCATGAATATTTATTTCCATGGGATCGCCTAAAGGCGCGAATTTTACGACTTTAAGTTTAGCTCCGGGTATGACACCCATGTCTAAAAAATGCTGTCTTAAAGCTCCTTCTCCGGACACCGTGTCAATTTTTGCGGATTGTCCGATCGTTAATTTATTTAATTTCATACTTTCCTCTTTATTATGTTGACTCTGATTTAAAAATTAATCCAGTTAGCATATTACAATAATAGTTAGTTCATAGCAACTTTTTTATCGGTGCAAAATAAATTTTTTAAACAAAAACTCAAATGAGTATTGAATATATTTCAAAACAATGTTATGATTTGAATATCCAAAAACTAATCTTATTACATATCATAAAATTATCTTATATTTCTATTTTTGACATTTCAATAGTTTATCTTCCAAATATATCATTATTGACGCAGCAAGTGCGTAAGAAAGAAGTAAAGATGAAAAAAAAGAAATTAAGTCCTGTTTTGCGGCTGCTGATCAAATCGTTTTTGATAATAACAGCGGGGATCATCACTTTGTTATTTGTAGTTGAACCCTACAGAATGACAGGCAATGAAATGTCTCCGTATGTAAAAGACGGAGATCTGTGTATTTTTTATAAATTAGAAAAAATTCATATAAATGATGTCGTTCTTTATGAGACGGATAACGGCGAAACAAAGGTAGGAAGAGTAGCTGCATATTCTGGTCAGACCATAGATTTTACCGATAACGGAGAGTACCTGACGGACGGCTATTTTCCGGCGGAGGAGAACCCTTACGATACTTACGTTTCGGACAGTTCTGAAAATACTTATCCTCTGAAGCTGGATGAAGATGAAGTTTTTATCTTGAATGATTTCAGACAGTTAACTTCCGACAGCAGGGAATACGGACCCGTCAAAATTGAAAAGATAAAGGGAAAACTGTTATTTCTGATGAGGAGAAGGGGATTTTAGATTGAAAGTAATTAAACAGATCATACGGTGCTTAAGCCTGTTTGAAGATATATTGCTTCTGTTTGTGTTTTTGATTTTTCTTATAACCGGGATATATGCGATTTACGACAATTTTCTTTTATATCAAAGCGCCGGCAACAGCAGTATTTCGTCTGATAAATCAGGCGGAGATGATAGAGAAAATGAGAAAAGCATAGTCGGATATATGGCTGCCCGGCTGACTATAGATGGAACAAATATCGATTATCCGATAATGCAGGGCGAAACAAATATCGAATATCTAAATAAGGATCCGTATGGTGAATATTCTTTATCAGGATCAATTTTTCTTGACAGCCGTAATGACGGCAAATTTGAGGATGATTACTCGATTGTTTACGGTCATCATATGGAAAACGGATATATGTTCGGAGCGTTGGATGATTTTCTTGATGAGGATTATTTAGCCAAACACAGCAGCGGGACGCTGAGGATAAGTGAAGATCTGATTTACAAGATAAAAATCTTTGCGGTGCTTATAGATGACGCCACATGTGATTATTTTTTCGCTCCGGGCAGCAGGAGCAATGAAGAAATAATTGAACACATTAAAGAAAAGGCGTTGATACTGACAAAAGATGTGAACGATGCGGATAAGATTATCGCACTTTCTACCTGCAGACAGGCGGGCAGCAACAGACGAACAATAGTTATAGGAAGTTTATATGTATAAAATAAACGCGTTTCGCGTATCACATAGATAAAAAAATGAAAGGAGATTATTTTGAAAAAACAAAAAATATCGAAAAAAGCGCTGAGGATAATATCGGTGTTATTTTTAGCTCTATCGTTATTTGCAGGCAGTATTGCAGCTTCTGCTTCGGTTTTGCCGGATGCTGATCAATCGGAGAGCATCAGTCTTGAGAAAAAGGTGGAAACTGAAACGGAAGAAGACGAAGACAAAGAAA
>CASDUB010000086.1 GCA_949283905.1 uncultured Lachnospiraceae bacterium
AGATGTATGCACATATGCCGTTTCATGCTCCAGTGTATTGTTTATAGGTTCAAGCAGATATGTCACATTTTCTTTTTCCGCAAGTTCCGCCAGCCGCTTCGCGTTTTCAATAATCAGCATTTTGGGTTCATCAAAATCACTTCTTTTAAATCCGCCTAAAACAGCTATATTTTTTATATCCGCCTGCTTAGCAAAAGAAATTGTCCTCTTAAATGCATCTTCTATATCAGTCCAGCGCTTATTTAACGTATTCTTAAAAGCATTTATTGTCGTCGCTGAATTAACAGGTATTCCATGCTTATCGCGCCCTTCGCACAACTCTTTTACAACACACTCGTCAAGAATTCCATAATAATCAACTGCATCATACCCTATTTCAGATGCGATCTTCATTCTTTTCTCTATAGGATACTCAGTCAATGCAACATTGATAGATAAAGAAAATTTCATAGAATATCTCCATCATACTATATCGTTTTTCATGATGCATAATTCAAAGTGACTCGCCATGATCTATTACTATAACCTGTCCTGTAGTCGCATATGATTCATCACATGAAAAATACAGTATCGCATTTGCCTGATCAAACGGACTGCACTTCGGCACTTCCATGTTAAGTCCTTTAAAGCAGTGCGAAGCGAAATCATCATGAAATTTATCAATTTCATTTTCAATCTCTGTCGGCGTTGATCCCGGACAGATTGCGTTGCATCTGATCTGAGTCATATTGTACTGAAGAGCGACATTTTTTGTCATTGCAATAAGCGCTGCCTTTGCCGCGGAATAAGGATAACCGCAGTTTCCAAAATATCCTCCGAGAGATGATACATTAACAATAGAACCGTATCCTACAGGTTCCATATATTTTAAAACTTCTTTTGTAAACAGAAAAACCGATTTCTGATCTATATCTATAATCCTGTCCCACCATTCCGGCTCACACCGCGTAATCGGAACATGATAATCTATCATTCCTGCATTATTTACAAGCACATCTATCTTTCCGAATTCTTCTATTGTTTTTGCCACCGTGTTTTTAATATCGTCATAGCTGCCTACATCGCATTTTGTCACCAATACCTTTACGCCGTATTCTTCTTCAAGCATCTTTTTCAGTTCGATCAGTCGCTCCTCTCTTCTCGCGCAGATAGAAAGGATCGCTCCTTCCTGAGCAAATCGCACTGCTGTCGCATATCCGATTCCTGAGCTTGCTCCTGTTACGATACATACCTTATCTTCCAGTCTTCCTTTTCTTTCGTACATAATCCTGCTCCTTTTTTATAAAAATTTTCCGCAGTCAGACACTATCGCCTGGCCTGTAATAGCATACGATTCATCACTTGCCAAAAACAGAAGTATATTCGCCTGATGAATTGCAGGCATAGCCGGAATCTCTTCATCCGGCGCCTGATATCTGTAAACTTTTTCAAACATATCCCAGTCAACTTTTTGTTTGTATATCTCAGGATTAGTCATCGCCGTATATACCGCTCCCGGGCAAAGCGCGTTACATCTGATATTTGTTCCCGCATATTCTATTGCGATATTTTTTGTCATTCCTATTATTGCCGCTTTCGTTGTAGAATACGGAAGTCCTGCATTTCCCCTGACGCCTGCTATTGCCGACATGTTTATAATGTTTCCGCTTCCCTGCTTTTTGAAATATTTCAAAGCTTCACGGCAGCATCTGAATACTCCTGTCTGATTAATAGCTACAAATCTGTCCCACATTTCATCATCTGTTCGTTCAATGGCGATAAAATAATCAGCAACTCCGGCAAGATTTAATAAAACATCTATTTTTCCATATATTTCTACCGTCTTGGCAAATAAATTCTCGATATCTTCTTTTTTGGTAACATCACACTCAATGGCTACGGCTTCACCGTTTGCTTCTTTAATGCTGTCTGCCAAACTTTCAAAATCTTCGCCAATATTGCAGTCCGCAATAACTATCTTCGCTCCTTCTTTTGCAAAAAGTCGCGCCGTCACCGCGCCAATACTTCCGTTTCCGCCTGTAATAACAACAACTTTGTCTTGTAATCTCATATTCTTGCCACTCCTCACTTTAATTTCCCTCTTTCAAAAGCAAATTTATGTGTTATTCGTACAATTTATTTTATTTTTACGATATCTTTTTGTTTATTATTCCATGCAGATGTTTTATACTCAATTTATAATTTTTTACTGTATATTAACCATAT
>CASDUB010000087.1 GCA_949283905.1 uncultured Lachnospiraceae bacterium
AAAATAATTAAAAAATTTTTTTTGAATAATTTTAAGAACATTTGATGGGATTTTAAGAAGGAGGAAAAAAGGTGCGTATTTTATTTGCGGAAGATAATCAGGATCTGAGAGAAATTACTGTAAAAAGACTGCGCGCGGAGGGGTTCGGAGTTGACGGCTGCGAAAACGGGCAGGAGGCCCTCGATTATATAGCGTCAACAGAGTATGACCTTATCATATTGGACATTATGATGCCGAAAATCGACGGGATCACTGTTCTTCGAACGCTGAGAGCTGCAAAAAATCCTGCGCCGGTGCTTTTGCTTACTGCTATGGACGCCGTGGCGGACCGTGTCGCGGGGCTTGACGCCGGTGCGGATGATTATCTTACAAAGCCGTTTGATTTTTCGGAGCTGACGGCAAGGATACGCGCGCTGCTAAGGCGCAATTCAGATGAAAAGAGCGATGTTCTTCAGGCGGCTGATCTTACCGTGGAGCTTTCGACCCATCGCGTAACGCGGGGCGGCAAAGAGATCAGTCTTTCAAGCAGGGAGTTTGCTCTGCTGGAATCGCTGATGCGCCATAAAGGAGCCGTGCTTTCGCGCTCACAGCTGGAAAACCAGGTATGGGATTACGGCTTCGAGGGAGGCAGCAATATCGTAGACGTTTATATACGTTATCTGAGAAAAAAGATAGACGATCCCTTTGAGGTCAAGCTTATACATACTATCCGCGGTGCAGGCTATACGCTGAGGGAGGAACTATGAAAAATAAGTCGATAAAGGCCCGGGTTACGATCTGGTACACTTCATTTATGATTGCGCTGCTTTTGCTGACAGCCGTCATATTGTTTTTGACTACCCGCGGTTTGTCTCGGCAGCAGCTTAAAGAGCAGCTCATAAATTCCGTTACCGATATGATAAGCGAGGTTCATTTTCACTATGGAGAAGTAGAAAGCGATAAACTGGATTTTTATCAAAACGGAGTTTCGCTTTTTATATATGACGAACAGGGATATCTTATAGCGCCAAAGGTAAATCTTGGCGTTCAGGTAGATGCGCTGCTTGAAGATCAGACTTTGAAGAAGGTCGATCAGAACGGCGGCAGCTGGTTTGTTTATGATCTTTATGCTGTCGAGGATTCATCCGGTTTTTGGGTGAGAGGACTGTGCTCGCTTACAGAGGCCGGCCGTATTTCCGGACAGATGTGGTTTGTTTTTCTTCTTGTGCTTCCGGCTGTTGCATTGGCCGCCGCATGGGGCGGCTGGCGTATCACACGACGCGCTTTTCTTCCGGTAGATCAGATGGCAAAAACCGCAGATGCCGTCTCATCGGGAGTTGACTTGAGTCAGAGGATCCCTCTTTCACCCGGAGAAGATGAATTAAAACGTCTTGGAGCAACGTTAAACAGGATGCTTTCAAGACTTCAGAGTTCTTTTGAAAGAGAACGCCGTTTTACTTCTGACGTTTCCCATGAGCTTCGCACGCCGCTGGCGGTTATACGCTCTCAGTGTGAGTATGCGCTTCTGCCTCAGACAGGATGCGATGAGCGGACAGAAGCTCTAAAATCCATTTCATATCAGTGCGATCATATGTCTTCTGTAGTTTCACAGCTCCTGCTTTTGGCAAAAGGGGAGAACGGAACCTTTAAGCCGCATCTTGAACGCCTTGAACTTAGTGAATTGTGGGAGGCCGTGTGCATGGATATGGAGGAACAGGCCAAAAAAGAGGATATTTTCTTCTCATGGAAACTGGAACCGGGACTTTATATAAATGGTGACGAAACGCTGCTGATTCGATTGCTTATGAATCTGATAACTAACGCTATACGTTATAACCGTCCTGAAGGAAGGATTGAAATTTCCCTCAGCCGTCAGAAAACGTCGGCTGTTTTGAAAGTTACGGATACAGGTATGGGAATTCCGCAGGATCAGATAGAACATGTATGGGAGCGATTTTTCAGAGGAGACGCGTCGCGTTCGGGAGATTCCAGCGGTCTCGGACTGTCGATGGTTCGCTGGATCGCGGAAGTTCACCGCGGGGAGGCTTCTGTTGAAAGCATTTACGGACTCGGAAGCACTTTTACGGTCACATTGCCGCTGATAACTGATTCTGTCTGCTCCGATTAAGCGGTGATATATGTGATTTTGTCACGGAACTTTTGAAAATGATCTGATATATTTAAGTCACAACAGAAAACAAGGAGGACGATAATATGTCAGCTATCAATATTAATATAAACAATTTTCAGGATGAAGTGATGAAATCGGATAAACCGGTGCTTTTGGATTTCTGGGCTTCGTGGTGCGGTCCGTGCCGTATGGTCAGCCCTATAGTAGACGAGATTGCCGACGAGAGAACAGATATTAAAGTAGGAAAGATCAATGTAGATGAGGAAAATGATCTTGCGTCTCTTTTCGGCGTTACAAGTATTCCTACATTAGTTGTTATGAAGAATGGAAAGATTGCAAATCAGGCTGTAGGAGCGAGACCGAAAGAAGCGATACTTGCCATGCTGTAATATACAGGTAAGGGGGAGTCGGAAAATAGACAGCCCCCTTCTTTATCATAATCACGAATTGCTGAGTTTTTTCAGCTTTTGTTCGTCAAGTATGGTTACGGTTCCGCGGGATAGTCTGACAAGGCCTTCGCTCTGCATATAGCGCAGCATTCTTGTTATGACTTCGCGGTGCGTACCGAGATGATTGGCGATTTTCTCATGAGTGATTTTCAGCTCTTTAGTGTCATCGAGACCTGATTCTTCCAGCAGAAAATAAGCCACGCGTTTATCAAGGCTCTTCCACATGATCTGCTCGATCAGCCACATGACATCAGAAAAGCGGGACGCCATGAGTTCGTTTGTATAATTTGCGACGGCTGCGGACTCTTCGGTGAGCTTTTTATAAGTGTCAACGGGAATCATCCACAGATCGGAATCTTTTTCGGTTTCAATTACAATATCAAACTGTATGGAATTCATCATGCATGAAGCGGAAAACAGGCATATATCAAAGTCAAAGAGGCGATACAGGGTGATCTCACGTCCCTCTTCGGAAGTTATATATGCGCGCAGCTGGCCGGATTTGATAAGAAAAAGTCCGGTACAGTCATTGCTGCCGTTGTGAATTATCGTATTTTTTGCAGCATGCTTTTCAACCAGAGTGCTCCGAATGAGGTTTTTCTGGGTTTCGTTTAATTTATCCCATATGGGAAAACAGTCTTCAAAATTCATGTAGTATACTCCGTTTTTATTCTTCCATGATTATAGATTAGAAGAGAACATGTGTCAATTGTGTTATTGACATATGCCCATAATAATCGTAAAATAAAGGAAAGGTACTTTAAAAAAGGAGAATAAAATGCCGAGACCAACGAAATGCAGAAAAGTCTGTCACTTTCCCGAAGTATTGGAATTTTTGCCCTCAGAAGAAAAAAGCGGGAAAGAGCCCGTTCTTTTGAATATTGATGAGTACGAAACGATCCGTCTGCTTGACAAGGAAAAATACAGTCAGGAGCAGTGCGCAAAGTTTATGCAGATATCCAGGACAACAGCTCAGAGGATATATGAAAATGCCCGCGCAAAACTGGCTGAAGCTATAGTAGAGGGACGTCCGCTTCGGATAGAAGGAGGCGATTTTACTATCTGTGACGGAAAAAACAGCGTTTGCGGTCTGGGCTGTTGTTATAAACAGGAATTTTATAAAAAATACGCAAAAAAAGGAGAAGATATCATGAGAGTCGCAGTAACATATGAAAACGGACAGATCTTCCAGCATTTCGGACACACGGAAACATTTAAAATTTACGACATACAGGATGGAAAGATCACAAAATCCGAACTTGTAGATACAAACGGAAGCGGACACGGAGCCCTGGCGGGAGTTTTAAACGCCCTGAATGTGGATGCTCTGATCTGCGGAGGTATAGGCGGCGGAGCGCAGAGCGCTCTTGCGGCGGAAAACATTAAGGTTTACGGCGGAGTTTCAGGAGATGCCGATACGACAGTTGAAGCTTTTGTCAAAGGAAATTTAAATTATGACCCGGACGCTAAATGCGATCATCACGACCATCAGCACGAAGATGGCCATACATGCGGGGAACATGGCTGTGGAAACCATGGCTGCCATTAATTAAAAGAAAATACAGGAGGAATAAAATTATGGCAAACAAATACGCAGGAACTAAAACAGAAAAGAATCTTTGGGAGGCATTTGCAGGAGAATCACAGGCTAGAAATAAATATACTTATTTTGCCTCTGTAGCAAAAAAAGCAGGTTATGAGCAGATTGCCGAATTATTCCTTAAGACGGCAGATAACGAAAAAGAACATGCCAAACTCTGGTTTAAAGCCCTCGGAGAAGTAGGAAATACAGCTGAG
Organism: uncultured Lachnospiraceae bacterium; assembly: GCA_949283905.1. Taxonomy (GTDB): domain Bacteria; phylum Bacillota; class Clostridia; order Lachnospirales; family Lachnospiraceae; genus Alectryocaccobium. The sequence continues at coordinate 4,357 of CASDUB010000087.1, forward strand.
AACCTTATCAAAGCGGCTGAAGGCGAAAACGCTGAGTGGACAGATATGTATGACAGAATGGCAAGAGAAGCTGAAGAAGAAGGCTTCACAGAGCTTGCGGCTCAGTTCCGCGGCGTAGCAGCCATTGAAAAAACACATGAAGAAAGATATCGTGCCCTTCTTCACAACGTTGAAGCTATGGAAGTATTTAAAAAGAGCGGCGTAACTGTTTGGGAGTGCCGCAATTGCGGACATATTGTAGTAGGAACAGAAGCTCCTGAAGTATGCCCTGTTTGCAAGCATCCGCAGGCTTATTTTGAAGTAAGAAAAGAGAACTATTAATAAGCGGCAGTACTAACTGACTGAAATGTAAAATATCGCCGAAAAGAGTCTGTTTTTAAAAAATCCGGAGTCTTTTCGGCGATATTTGTCATTTTTTACAATTTTATTACAAAAAAAACCCATAATATTTAATAAAAAGGTATTGAAAAATCATAACAATAGGTTCATAATACAAACAAGTATACTTCAAAATTATAGCTATAAAGGAGAAAGTAGAAAGATGAAGAAAAAATTATTGGCACTTGTTCTTTCACTCGGTGTAGTGATCGGAACAGTAACAACAGCATTTGCAGCACCAAGTGCTTCAACAGGAACATCAACAACATCTGAAGGATACGCAGTATCTGACATGGCAGCAGGAAATGAGACTTACGACAAACTCAAAGCTGAGCAGCCGGAAGTTGCAGATATCATCGACAAAGTTAACAGCGGCGAGATGACTATCGAAGAGTTCGCAGCCGGAGCAGGCGCAGAATTTGCTGATTTATTAGCAGGCAAAGAGAGCATCACAGGATTTATTGATGTTACAGGAACACCTGACGAAAACGGAAAATACAATGTTGTATTATACAACCCTGTATTTGATTCATACTCATCAATCAGTGTTATCCACTATGACATGACAAACAACGCTTGGGAAGTTGTTGAAGCTTCTAAAGGCGAGATCGCTAACACAATCTCATTCACATTAGACAGCCTTTCACCTATCTGCGTTGTTGGTGAGAAAGCAGCTGCAGGAACAGATGCTGAAGGAACAAAATCACCTGCAACTGGAGCAAGCTCAAACGCACTCTTATTCGGAGCATTAGCAGGAGCATGCGCAATCGTAGTTGTAGCCGGAGCTAAAAAGAAAAATACTAAATAATAAGTATAATTTTAAGAAGTATAATTAATTTTCAAGAAAAAATCCAACTCGTTAATAAGTGCTGTTGTAACGGGTTGGATTTTCTTGGATTGTAAAGATTATCTTTTATGAATTTGTTTTAAAGGCTTGAAAAAGATGATGACAGGATATTATGATATTCATACTCATATACTTCCGGAAGTTGACGACGGTTCCGACTCAATGGAAGAGTCGTTTGAGATAATCAGGCAGGAAGTTGCGATGGGCGTAGAAAATATATTGTTTACGCCGCATTACAGAAAAGGACTTTTTGAAGAACCGGAAAGCAGGATATATGCGAGATACAAGATGCTTTCACTTGAACTGAAAAGCCGGTTTCCGAAAGTGACCGTTGCTCTCGGGTGCGAGCTTCATGCATCAATGGATATCGAAAAGATATTCGAGGAAAGAAGATATGTAACTATAGCGGGAACAAATTCTGTACTGCTGGAGTTTTCGGGAAGACACACAAAAAGTTTTATAAAAGAAAGAATTTCCACCATCATGGGCACCGGGCATATGCCTGTACTTGCGCATGTTGAAAGGATACCGGCTCTCATAGAGAATATGGGATTTTTAAAAGAGCTGAAGGAAGTCGGAGTGGAAATCCAGGTAAACGCAGACAGTATATTAGGACGGGAAGGCCGCAGATTAAAAAGCCTTACCGGAAAATTATTGAAAAACAATCTGGTCGATTATATCGGATCGGATGTTCATAACACTACGGAAAGAGCCAGTCACATAGGAGAATGTGCTGATTACATAGAAAAAAAATACGGCGAAGAATTCGCCTGTAAAATATTTATAGATAACCCGGGGAGATTATTTTAATGAAAGAACAAGTCAGAATGGAACAAAAGCAGCAAGGGGTACAGCCGGAAGAAGATGTTATCGATCTTGGAAAGCTTTTCAAAGCAGTTTTAAAGAGATGGTATCTGGTGGTTCTCTGTCTGATCATCGGAGGCGGCATTGGATTTGCCGCAACAAAATTCGCCATGACGCCCACATATACATCTACGGCCAGAATGCTTGTATTAACTAAGGAAACAACGATAACATCGCTTGCCGATCTTCAGATAGGAAGCTCTCTTACAGGAGATTATTCGGCGCTTATCATGTCTCCGGATCCTTTGAAACAGACATTGGAGGATCTCGGACTTGAAGATGAGATGACATATAAGGAACTTCAGAAATTGTTCACGATCAATAATCCTTCAAATACGAGAATTCTTGAGATTACGTGCGAAGATACGGATCCGGACAGAGCGGCTGAAATCGTAAATACACATGCGAAAAATTCTTCGGACTTTATCAGTGAAGTAATGGAAGTTTCACCTCCGAATGTATTTTCACTCGGTGAAGTTGCAGATGTGCAGGCAGGTCCGAGCACTTCGAAAAACACTGCGATCGCGGCTATACTCGGCGCTATTATTGCGATCATCATCATTGCCGTTAAAGAACTCAGCGATGACAGATTCAAGACGGAAGACGATATCGAAAAATATCTTGGAGTTACCGTTCTTGCTTCAATTCCGGACAGAAGTAAGATAAAAGGTAAAAACTAAGGCAGGAGAAAAAGATGAAAATAAAATATACGGTTAAGATAAGAGATACGAGAGAATACGGATATTTATACGAAGAAGCGCTTAAGACATTGAGAACAAATATCCAGTTATCGGGAAGAAATATTAAAAGTATCCTGTTTACAAGTACACATACAAATGAAGGAAAATCGGAGATTTCATTTCAGATAGCTGTACAGTTTGCAAAAGCAGGGAAAAAAGTAATCTATATAGACGCAGATATCAGAAAAGCGTCTTCATCAAAGAGAGTACGTCTGCCGGAAAATATTAACGGTCTTACAAAATACTTAAGCGGACAGTGCAGCAAGGACGATATCGCATTCCATACAAATATCGAAAACTTCGATATAATCATGGCTTGTGTTTCATCGCCTAATCCGTCAGAGCTTTTTGAAGACGAGGCTTTCGGAGAACTCATAAAAGAACTGGAAGGACAGTATGACTATGTAATAATAGATACTGCCCCTATCGGAATGGTTATCGACGCTGCAATCATCGGACAGGTATGCGACGGAGCGGTATTTGTAGTATCAGCAAAGGATACAAGCACAAAGCTGGCGCAGAAATCGCTCAATCAGCTTAAGATGAGCGGCTGCAAGATCCTCGGCGCCGTTATGAATATGGTCGATCCGAAAGAGTCTGACGTTTACGGACGATACGGCAAATACGGCAAGTACGGATACGGCGCATACGGACAGGCAGGTAAATGATAAATGGCCGGAAGATCAGAAAAAAACAAAAAAAGTCCGTTTACGGCGATACTTATAGTGATCATAATCGTGTGTCTGGCAGTTATATTTGCGCTTAAAGTACTGCCGGAAATCACAAAAAAAGAAAATACAGATCAGACATCTGCGGTTTCGCAGGAAACGTCTGAAGAATCTGACAGTTCTTCAAAAGACAATCAGACAGAAGCCAAGGAAGAATTGGAAGATACGATCACTTATAAAGGTAAAAAGTATAAGTACAATAATCATCTTACAAATACGCTTATCCTTGGAATCGATAAAGCGTCAAATGATGGCGTTGAGATCGGAAGCGCCGAAGCGGGACAGAGCGATTCGCTTTATCTTATATCCGTCGACAGAGTTACGGAAAAAGTAACTCAGATAAAGATTCCGAGAGATACGATGACGAGGATCGAAAAATTCTATAATGACGGAACGAGCGCCGGATACAGCACAGATCACATAAGTCTTCAGTTCGGATACGGCGACGGCAAATTCGAAAGCTGTAAGCTGACGAAAGAAGCGGTTGAAAATCTGTTTTACGGAATAAGGATAACAGACTACTGTGCCGTAAATATGGATTGTATCACTGCATTGGCGGCTCTTGCGGGAGAAGTAAAAGTGGTAGTTCCGGATGATTCGCTGGAATATAAATATCCTGAATTTAAAGCGGGTGAGGAAGTGACCCTCACAGAAGAAAATACAGAGATTTTCGTGCGTTCAAGAGACACTGATACTACTCAGAGTTCTATCGCCAGGGACGGCCGCCAGAACGCATATATCGACGCATATATGGAACTTACGAAACAGAGAGCGTCAGAAGATATCCATTTCCTTACCGACATATACGAGACGATAGAGCCGTATATGACGACAAACATGAACAACGGACAGTTTATCAAACTCCTTGATCAGATAGTATTCAACTCTGAAAGAGAAGTTCTTCAGCTTCCGGGCGAAGGTGTTGAGACAGAATTATATGATGAGTATCATGTGGATGACGATGCGCTTTATGAAATGGTAATCGATGTATTTTACACAGAGGTAGAGTAACAGATGAAAAAGAAGATCATACTTACGATATTTGCTGTTGCAGCGGCAGTATTTGCCATATTGGCTGTAAGAGACTATCTTCGAGAGAAAAACGCGGGACAGGAGCTGGCCGAATTAAGAGACCAGGTAAAGACAGAAACGACAGTAACTCCCGAACCGACCAAAGAACCTGAAAAAGTTCAGGAAGAAGCCGAGGAAGAAAAAGAACCTGAAGAAGAGGTTCAGGAGGAAAAGGAACCGGTAGAGATTCCTATTGATTTTGAACAGCTTCAGGCAATGAATCCCGATATATATGCATGGATAACGATACCTAATACAGAGGTTGATTATCCGATACTTCAAAGTCAGAGCGGAGATGATGATTATTATATTCATCGCGGAATAGACAAGGAGTATGATTTTGCCGGATGCATATATACGCAGGCAACATATAATAAACGTACTTTTACGGACAGAAATACCGTTATATACGGTCACAGTATGAAAAACGGTTCGATGTTCCACAGTATTAAGAATTTCGCTTCCAAAGAATTCTTTGACAACAATAAAGAAATAACAATATATAAACCTGACGCGATACTTCACTATACCGTATTCGCCGCATATCTGACAGACGACACGCATATCCTTGCGACATACGATATGAACGACGACGAGGTATTCGAACAGTATCTGGACTGGATCCGTATACAGGATGGAGATATGGATAACATAGACGAAAACATAGAGGTAACAAAAGACGACAAGATAATTACCCTTTCGACATGTTATGATGCGGATTCCGAGATGAGATATCTCGTACAGGCAGTTCTGACGGAAGTTGAAGAGTAATTGATTATCAGCAGTAAAATGTAGTAGTAAAAGGTAGTAGTAAAAGCAGTACAATGAGCAGTAAAGAAAAAAAGATGAGGGAGAAAAGAAGAATGAAGCATTGGCAGGTCGTTTCGCTGATGCTGGTGATATACGATTATATAGCGGTACTCGCGGCATATCTCGCGGCGCTTTGGTTCAGGTTCGACTGTTCCTTTAATAAGATAGACAGAAAGTATTTGGATATATATCTGAAATCTGTTTTTATCTATGCGGCTGTATGCATAGTTATATTTGCGTTATTTAAGTTATACAAGAGTATCTGGCGGTTTGCGAGTTATTTTGAACTTATAAAAGTAATATTGGCGACGGTAATTACAGGACTTGGATATTTTATCGTTATGAATATCGCGGGACTTCGGATGCCGATGTCATATTTTATGTTTGGTATCGTGTTCCAGTTCATACTTACTCTCGGAGTCAGATTTTCATATCGTTTTATCCTGCTGTTAAGAGGAAGAAATAACGGAAAAGAAGAGATAAAAAATAAAGTCATTCTGGTCGGAGCAGGAAGCGCCGGACAGATGATCTTAAGGGATATAAAAAGCGCTAAAGAGACAAACGAAGCTGTCTGCTGTTTTATAGACGATAACCCGAACAAATGGGGAAGACTTATAGACGGCGTTCCCGTTTACGGTGACAGAAACAAGATAATAGAAGCAGCAGATAAGTTTAACGCCAACAAAATTTATATCGCTATTCCGAGCGCATCTCCGGAAGATAAGAGAGAGATACTCAGCATATGCAATAATACCTCATGCGAGATCATGAACCTTCCGGGAATGTATCAGCTTTATACCGGTGAAGTAAGCGTAAGCAAGATGAAAAGGGTTCAGATCGAAGACCTTTTGGGAAGGGATCCGATAAAAACCGATCTGTCTGCGGTATATGAGAATCTTAAGGGAAAAGTTGTTCTTGTAACCGGAGTCGGATCAATAGGCTCTGAGCTTTCAAGGCAGATAGCAGCCCATGAACCTAAACATCTTATATTATTTGATATATATGAAAATAATGCTTATGATATCCAGCAGGAACTGAGAAAGAAATATCCTGATCTCAATCTGGATACGATCATCGGCTCAGTGCGGGACAGCCGAAAAATATTTCAGGTATTTGAAGACTATAAACCTGACATCGTTTACCATGCGGCAGCGCATAAACATGTGCCTCTTATGGAGGACAGCCCATGCGAGGCGGTAAAGAACAATGTCATGGGAACATATAAAACGGCTTACGCCGCGATGGTGCACGGCTGTGAGAAATTTGTTCTCATCAGTACGGATAAAGCCGTTAATCCGACAAATATAATGGGTGCGTCAAAGAGACTGTGTGAAATGATCATTCAGGCCTTTGCTGAGAAGATCAAAGAAGGAAAGGCCAACGAGATACCTCAGCTTTTTACACACTCAGTGACAAAAGATATAATCGAATCAGACAAAATTGAAAAAGCGCTTAAAGAGGCGAAGACAAAATTTGTCGCAGTAAGATTCGGAAACGTACTCGGAAGCAACGGTTCCGTAATACCGTTATTCAAAAAACAGATAGAGGAAGGCGGACCGGTAACGGTTACACATCCTGACATTATCAGATATTTCATGACTATAGCTGAAGCGGTAAGTCTTATTCTTCTTGCGGGAACTTATGCTAACGGCGGTGAAATATTTGTCCTTGACATGGGCGAGCCTGTAAAGATAGATACGCTTGCGCGAAATATGATAAGGCTTTCGGGATTTAAACCCGACATCGATATAAAGATCATATATACGGGACTGCGCCCCGGCGAAAAGCTCTATGAAGAAAAGCTTATGGCAGAGGAAGGTCTTAAGAAAACTCTTAATGATCTTATTCATATCGGATGCCCTATACCGTTTGATATCAATGAATTTTTACAGCAGCTTGACGGACTTCTGGAGGCTGCATACAAAAACAAAGTTGATATGAAGGAAAGGGTTCAGGAGATTGTTTCAACATATCATCCGGCGTGAGATGATGAAATATAAAAATATAAATAAACAGGGCGGACACGAAGTTGGTGTCCGCCCTGTTTTAACATTAAATCAAACTGATTTTATAATGCGGTCAGATTATTGATGAATCTTTCGATATCTATACCGCGGATAAAGCAGGTATTTTCTATTATGACGTATCTCAGACGTCCCCTTTTTATATATGTCCATAGAATCGATTCTGAGACATGAAGCAGGTCACATATTTCATTGATAGTGTATATCGGATTATATAATACCATTTTTTTACCTCCCCCTATAAAAATAAATTTACAAATCTGAAATTTATAATGAGGGGGGGAGCCCTTGCTTTGAGTTAATCATTAAGAGTGCGTATGTATTCGCCGATCATAAAAGTACCTTTAATGAAATATTTTATATTCATATTAGTGGATTGAAGTAAAAAATAATATTTCGAAGTAACGCGTGAAACAGTACGGCGTACCGCAGTATGCTTCTTTTATGGATACGGAACTTGTTATAAAGCCGCGATATGCTCCGTATTTATTGAAATTAGGACGGAAAAGTATTACAATACTCTGTGATTTTTAAAATATTTGAATTGGAGATTTTTATGTATAAAATAATCGATCTGTATGATCTGGATCACACACTGGCAAAAGAATATCTGATGAATTTCACTTATCCGTGGGAGGCGCTTAAGGGGATCAAAGATCTTATCTTATCGCTTGGTACGAATCTCGGAGATGACTATGAAGAGGTATCCGAACATGTCTGGATACATAAGAGCGCAAAGGTATTCCCTTCGGCCTATATCGGAGAGCCGTGTATTATCGGGCCGGAGACAGAAGTGCGTCACTGTGCTTTTATCAGAGGATCAGCTCTTATCGGCGCCAATTGTGTAGTCGGAAATTCCTGCGAACTGAAAAACGTTATCTTATTTGATCACGTACAGACTCCGCATTATAATTATGTCGGAGATTCGATTCTCGGATATTACTCCCACATGGGAGCGGGATCAATTACTTCAAACGTGAAGTCAGATAAAAAGTTTGTCGTTGTTCACTGCGGTGAAGAAAATATAGAAACAGGCATAAAGAAGTTCGGCGCGATGCTCGGAGATTATGTGGAAGTCGGATGTAATTCCGTACTTAATCCGGGTACAGTGATCGGAAGGCACTGTAATATATATCCGACGAGCTGTGTGAGAGGAGTTCTTTCTGAAAACAGTATTTTCAAAAATGACGGAACCATAATAAAGAAAAAAGAGGATTGACAATGGGCAAATATTTCGGAACAGACGGCTTCCGCGGTGAAGCTAATAAGAATCTTACATATGAACATGCCGTTAAAATAGGACGTTTTCTCGGCTGGTATTACGGAGCGAAACAGAATAAAAAAGCGAAAGTAGTTATCGGAAAAGATACGAGACGCTCTTCATATATGTTTGAATACGCGCTTTGCACCGGCCTTATGGCTTCAGGCGCAGATGCTTATATCATGCATGTAACGACGACTCCGTCGGTGGCGTACATTACAAAAGTTGATGATTTTGACTGCGGTATCGTAATAAGCGCATCGCATAACCCGTTTTATGATAACGGTATCAAA
>CASDUB010000088.1 GCA_949283905.1 uncultured Lachnospiraceae bacterium
ACACGTATCAAAGCAGCCCTCCCAACTATCAATAAACTTCTTTCAGAGGGAGCAAAAGTAATCCTCTGTTCACATCTCGGAAAAGTTAAGAACGGACCGAACGAGAAAGAGTCTCTCGCTCCTGTTGCGGTAAGACTTGCCGAGAAACTCGGAAGACCTGTTAATTTTGTAGCTGATTACCATGTAACGGGCGAAGCTGCTACAAAAGCGGTTAACGAGATGAAAGACGGAGATGTAGTTCTTCTTCAGAACACACGTTTCCGCGGCGCTGAAGAGACAAAGAACGGCGAAGAGTTCTCGAAAGAACTTGCTGATCTTGCCGACGATTATGTATGCGATGCTTTCGGATCTTCACACAGAGCGCACGCATCAGTTGCAGGCGTAACAAAATACATTTCTGCAAAAGGCGGAAGCAATGTAGTCGGATACCTTATGCAGAAAGAGATCGCTTTCCTTGGAAACGCAGTAGAAAATCCTGTACGTCCGTTTGTAGCGATCCTCGGCGGAGCAAAAGTTGCCGATAAACTCAATGTTATCAACAACCTCCTTGAAAAATGCGATACGCTTATCATCGGCGGCGGAATGGCTTACACATTCCTTAAAGCACAGGGCAAAGAGATCGGAAAATCAATGCTTGATGAGTCAAAGATCGATTACTGCAAAGAGATGATGGAAAAAGCTGAAAAGCTTGGCAAAAAACTTCTTCTTCCTATCGATACAACAGTTGTATCTGATTTCCCTGATCCTATCGACGCAAAAGTTGATGTTGAAATAGTTCCTTCAGATGCTATTCCTGCTGACAAAGAAGGACTTGATATCGGAACAGCAACAGCTAAACTTTATGCAGACGCTGTTAAAGAAGCTAAAACAGTCGTATGGAACGGACCTATGGGCGTATTTGAGAATCCGACGCTTGCAGCCGGAACACTTGCGGTAGCAAAAGCAATGGCAGAAACAGACGCTACTACTATCATCGGAGGCGGTGATTCAGCGGCAGCCGTAAATCAGATGGGTCTGGCAGACAAGATGAGCCATATTTCAACAGGCGGCGGCGCTTCTCTCGAATTCCTTGAGGGAAAAGAGCTTCCGGGCGTTGCGGCAGCAGATGACAAATTATAATGATACTAAGCTCGAAAAGCCATCATCCGATTGTGCTTGCACAAAGGAGGATGTATGGCCTTGAGAGCTGAACAAACATGAGAAATAAGCCATTTTTCTACGAAAAATGAGCGATTTCGAATGGTTGTAGTATTGCGAGAATGCGAAGCATGGAGCAATACGTAGCATCATGAAAATAATATAAAAATTAAAATATAAAGAAAAAGAGAGGATAAACAAATGGCAAGAAGAAAAATTATCGCCGGCAACTGGAAAATGAACATGACTCCGTCAGAGGCAGTTGCTCTTTGCGAAACATTAAAACCACTTGTAAATAATGACGAGGTAGACGTAGTATACTGCGTTCCTGCGATCGACATCGTTCCTGTTGTTGAAGCAGTTAAGGGAACAAACGTTGCTGTCGGCGCAGAGAACTTCTATATCGAGGACAAAGGCGCTTATACAGGAGAAATCTCAGCTCCGATGCTTATCGATGCAGGCGTTAAATATGTTATCATCGGACATTCAGAACGTCGTGAATATTTCGGAGAGGACGATGCATTCCTCAACGCAAAAGTTAAGAAAGCATTTGCTTCAGGACTTACACCTATCCTTTGCTGCGGAGAATCAAAAGAACTTCGTGAAAGAAACGCATACAAAGACTGGATCAACCTTCAGATCAAAGCTGATCTTGACGGAGTTACAGCAGATCAGGTAGCTTCAATGGTTATCGCTTACGAGCCGATCTGGGCTATCGGAACAGGTCTTACAGCTACTGCAGATCAGGCACAGGAAGTTTGTGCTATGATCCGTAACACTATCGCTGAGATGTACGATGCTGCTACAGCAGAGGCAGTACGTATCCAGTACGGCGGATCTATGAACGCAGGAAATGCAGCAGAGCTTCTTTCAAAACCTGATATCGACGGAGGCCTTATCGGAGGAGCGGCTCTTAAACCTGATTTCGGAAAGATCGTAAATTATAATAAATAATTATATATGATCATTAATTAAGGGAACTGTGAAAACGGTTCCCTTTTAAGGTTATAATTATTAAGATCAAAAAATCGCAAAGGCAGATACGGATATATTAATGAAGCAGTTATATGCAGACGTTATAGTAGATATTTCTATTGATAAATTAGATAAAACATTTCAGTACAGAGTGCCTGACGACTTAAGAGACAGGGTTCAGGAGGGAAGCAAAGTGTGCGTTCCGTTCGGAAACGGCGGCAGAATAGTGGACGGGTTTGTTGTTTCGCTTGACGATGTTCCTAAGATCGATACTGAACGAATAAAGGATATAGAAGACTGTCCGGAAAATTATATCACCGCGGAGGAAAAACTTGTACATCTTGCGGCATGGATAAAAAGGACATACGGGTCGACGTTTATACAGGCGCTTAAAACTGTGCTTCCGGTAAAGGAAAAGAAGAAAGTAAAAGAAAAAAGGATCATTTTTTCTGAAGCAGATGTTGATGCACTGATAAAAGAAAGGGAACTTTGCGAGAAAAAACATTATACGGCGAGGGCAAGATTTATAGACGCCCTCATAGAAAAAAAGTCATTTTCGTGGGAATATGCAGTTAAAGAATTAAAGATCACACAGGCGCTTATAAATTCAATGCAGGAAAAAAGACTGATAGGAATTTCAAGAAGTGCCGAATACAGAAAAGCTCTGCCCGGAAATTTGAACATAAATAATATGGGATGCGTTACGCATGAATTAAGCGGAATACAGAAGGAAGTCTATGAAGGCATAAAAGAAGAATTTAACAGTGAAAAGCCAAGGCCGTGCCTTATAAGAGGAGTTACGGGAAGCGGCAAAACTTATATCTATATGCAATTGATAAAAGATGTTATAGACTCAGGAAAACAGGCCATACTGCTTATTCCCGAAATATCTCTGACATGGCAGACGGTATCGAGATTTTATGAATGTTTCGGGGACAGAACCGCAGTGTTGCATTCTAAACTTTCAAAAGGCGAACGATCCGATCTGATAGAAAGAGTGAAAAATAAAGAAGTATCGCTTGTCATAGGGCCTCGCTCAGCGCTTTTTACGCCGTTTGATGATCTGGGTATAATAATCATCGACGAAGAGCATGATTCTTCTTATCAAAGCGAGAAAACTCCGAGGTATCATGCGCGGGAAACGGCTGTTTACAGGGCTCAGACAGAAAATGCTAATGTAGTGCTCGGTTCCGCGACGCCGTCCATAAGCACGAGATATCGATGCGAGACAGGCGACTATGCGCTCTTTGAACTGGAAGACCGTTTCGCGGGAGCAACCGTGCCTTTTGTTAAAATTGTCGATATGCGCGAGGAACTTAAGAAGGGCAGAAAATCTGTTTTAAGTGAGGAATTGGAAAAAGCGATCGGACAGAGACTTGAAAATAAAGAGCAGGTCATGCTCTTTTTGAACAGAAGAGGCCATACGGGATTTATTTCCTGCAGGTCATGCGGCAATGTCATCAAATGTCCCCATTGCGATGTTTCGCTGACGTTGCACAACAATCACATGCTTATGTGTCATTATTGCGGATATTCACAGCCTATGGTAAAGAACTGCCCTGATTGCGGTTCTAAATATATAGGCGGTTTTAAAATAGGAACACAACAGGTTGAAGAGGTACTCCATAAAAAATTCCCCGGCGCCCGTATTTTAAGAATGGACAGGGATACCGTGGGAGCGAAAGAAAGCTACGAGAAGATACTCGGCGGATTTTCAAAAGGAGAAGCCGATATCCTTGTGGGGACGCAGATGATCGTAAAAGGTCATGATTTTCCGAATGTTACTCTTGTCGGCGTCATTGCTGCGGATACTGCGCTTTACGCACAGGATTACGGCGCAGCAGAGGGGGCGTTTCAGCTTCTTGTGCAGGCTGTAGGACGAGCAGGCAGGGGAAAAGTAAGGGGAACAGGCATAATACAGACGTATAATCCCGAACATTACGCGATCGAAGCGGCAAAAACGCAGGATTATGAAACTTTTTATAAAGAAGAGATTGCAAATAGAAGGATAATGAGGTACCCTCCTATAAGCTGCCTTTTATCAATACACGGAAGCGCTAAGGAAGAGGAACATCTTCAAAATGCGATGAATTATATAAAGAAATATCTGGAAAAGATCCGTCTTAGAGATCAGATACAGATACTCGGGCCTGTCTATGAAAGCATAGCGAAGCTGCAGGATCAGTACAGGATGGTTATTTATATAAAAAATGCGGATATTTCCGATATTATAAAAATGAGACAGTACACAGAAAAATATATTTCTATCAACAGCGGATTTAATGATATTAACATTCAATTTTCGCTCAACAATTAAAGGAGACTTGTTTTATGGCACTTAGAAAAATAAGATACTGGGGCGATCCTGTGCTCACGAAGGTTTGCCGTCCGGTGGATAAGGTTACGGAAAAGATAAAAGATCTTGTAGAGGATATGTTTGAGACGATGTACGACGCGTTCGGAGTAGGACTTGCGGCTCCTCAGGTAGGCGTGCTCAAAAGAATCGTTGTGATCGATGCGGGACTTGAAGAACCGGATCCGCATGTTCTTATAAATCCGGAGATAATTGAAATGTCGGAAGAAACGCAGACGGGACCGGAAGGCTGCCTGAGCGTTCCCGGCAAAAACGGCGATGTTACAAGACCCATGAGGGTTAAAGTTAAAGCTTACGATCTTGATATGAATGAATTTGTGCTTGAAGGAGCAGGACTTCTTGCAAGAGCCATATGTCATGAGTGTGAACACCTTGACGGAAAACTCTATGTGTCAAAGGTTGAAGGTGAATTAAGGGACAATCCGACAGAACCTGAAGATGAAGCGGAGGAGGAAGCATGAATATAATTTTCATGGGGACTCCTGATTTTGCGGCGGAGATATTGGAAGCGCTCGTAAAGAGCAGACACAAAGTCAAACTTGTCGTAAGCCAGCCGGATAAAGCTAAAGGAAGAAGCAAAGAGCTTGTCCCCACTGAGGTAAAAGCGGCTGCGCTTCGTGAAAATCTTCCTGTTTTTCAGCCGGAAAAAATGAAGACGCAGGAGACGTTTGACGAGCTGAAAAAATATGACGCCGATATTATAGTTGTGGCGGCATACGGAAGGATAATACCTAAGAATATTCTTGAGCTTCCGAAATACGGATGCATTAATCTTCATGCATCGCTTTTGCCTAAATACAGAGGGGCGGCTCCGATACAGTGGGCTGTTCTCGACGGAGAAGAAAAAACAGGCGTGACAGTTCAGCAAATGAATGAAGGTCTCGATACGGGAGATATAATCAGCGTTAAAGAGTGTGTTATCGACAAAAAGGAAACTTCCGAGTCTCTTTTTGAAAAGCTGGCCAAACTGGGAGCTTCTCTTATTGTGGAGACGCTTGATAAGATAGAAAACGGCGAAACAAAACCGATACCGCAGCCTGAGATGAGTCCTACGCCTTACGCCAGAATGATATCGAAGAACGACGGAAAGATCGACTGGAACTGGGACGCCGAAAAGATAGAAAGATGGGTGCGCGGCATGAATTCATGGCCGGGAGCATTTACATTTGCAGGAAAAAATATTGTAAAGATCTGGGACTGTGAGATTGTGAATAAAGATACGGCTGATAAGCCCGGAACGATCACAAAAGCCGATAAAAACGGCCTTTTTGTTCAGACCGGAAAAGGTCAGATAAGCATAACGGAACTTCAGATCCAGGGCAAAAAGAGAATGGCCTTTGACGCTTTTCTGCGCGGATGCAGATGGGAAGTGGGAATGAGATTTGAAGAAGAGTAATCTGTGTTAAAGGAGAACTTCATTGGCGGATAATGTTAATTTAAGGGCGCTTGCGCTGGAAACGCTTTTGGAAGCGGAAAAAACTGAAGGTAAATTAAATGAGATTATCAATGCGGTTCTTGAAAAATACGCTTACCTTCCGAAAAATCAGAGAGCCTTCTACGCACGGCTTGTAGAAGGAACGGCAGAAAACAGGATAAAAATAGATTATATAATAGACTGTTATTCAAAAGTGCCGGTAAAAAAGATGAAACCGGCCGTGAGAAATATATTAAGAACAGCGATATATCAGATCAAAGAAATGCAGTCTGTTCCTGACAGCGCAGCAGTAAATGAAGCTGTGAAGCTTGCGGTAAAAAAGGGTTTCGTCCGACTGAAAGGGTTTGTAAACGGCGTTTTAAGAAACGTTATCAGAGAACCTGAAAAATGTGTTTTCCCGGACAGGGCAGATATAAAGAAATATATCTGCGTCAATTATTCGATGCCGGAGTTTATCGTTTCAGAGTGGATAGAGCGTTTTGGAGATAAAACGACGGAAGATATATGCAGAGCCTTTTTAAATGAAAAGAAAACCACGATCAGAATACGCGGCAATGATGAGCAAAGATCCGAAATAAAAGAAAAGCTTATAAAAGAAGGCGTAAAAATAGAAAAAGCGCCCTATGTCGATTATGCGTATTATATATCGGATTTTGACAATCTGTCGGAATTGGAAAGTTTTAAGCAGGGCGGATTTACGGTTCAGGATATAAGCTCCATGATCGCTGTTAAGTGCGCAGCAATAGACGCCGGCAGAGATCTGAAGATAATGGATGTATGCGCGGCGCCCGGAGGCAAAAGCCTTCTGGCAGCTGATCTTTCGTCGGCCGGAACAAAGATCATTTCGAGAGATATTTCATATAAAAAGACAGATCTGATAGAAGATAATATATTAAGATGCGGAATCGATAAGATATCGACGGAAGTGTGGGACGCATCGCAGTTTGATCCGAAATATGAAGCGTCAATGGATATAGTGATAGCCGATGTGCCTTGTTCAGGATTTGGAGTGATCGGTCATAAACCGGATATAAAATACAATGCGTCGGAAGACAAGGTAAGATCGCTTGTAAATATTCAGCGAAGCATTATTGACGCGGCAGTCAGATATGTAAAACCCGGCGGCGTTTTTCTGTACAGTACATGCACTGTATCAGAGGCTGAAAACGAGGATAATGTAAGATATATTCTTGCGAAAGAAGGATTTTCGACAGAAGATATATCGCCGTATCTTCCTGATGAAATAAAAAGCGCGGCTGCAAAAGACGGTTATATACAGCTGATGCCCGGACAGGAGTCGTGCGACGGCTTTTTTATAGCGAGGTTTAAGAGGGAAAAATAATATGGCAGAAGAAAATATTAATACAGATATAAAATCGCTGTTTCCCGATGAGATCAAAGAACTTGTAAAAGAAATGGGAGAGAAGCCGTTCAGAGCGGTTCAGTTGTTTGAGTGGCTGCACCAAAGAAGGGTCACATCTTATGAAGATATGACAAATCTGCCGGCGGTATTTAGACAAAGGCTGAGCGAACAGTATCCGATCACTGTTTTAAGAAAGGCCGACTGCCTTATATCGAAAAAAGACGGAACGCGGAAATATCTCTTTGAACTTCAGGACGGAAACGTGATAGAAAGCGTCTTTATGAAATATCATCACGGAAATTCCGTGTGCATCTCGTCTCAGGTGGGATGCGCTATGGGGTGCAGATTCTGCGCGTCTACAATAGGCGGAAAGCTGAGAAATTTAAAAGCTTCGGAGATGCTTGAGCAGATATACAGGATACAGGAAGATACAGGCGAGAGAATTTCCAATATAGTTGTGATGGGAACGGGCGAGCCCTTTGATAATTATGAACAGCTTATACGATTTATACGTCTTGTAACAAATGAAAAAGGGCTGAATATCAGCGTGAGAAACATTACGGTTTCCACATGCGGAATAGTGCCGAAAATGTATGAGTTCGCAAAAGAAAAACTTGCAGTAACGCTGGCTGTTTCGCTTCATGCGTCAAATGATGAAACAAGAAAGAAGCTGATGCCGATCGCGAATAAATATACGATCGCGGAAGTGATTGCCGCGGCGAAAAACTATTATGATGTGACAGGACGCAGGGTTACTTTTGAATATGCGCTCGCCGCAGGGGAAAACGATTCGGATAACGACGCCGCTCAGCTTTCGAAGATTTTAAGAAATTTTCCGTGCCATGTAAATCTTATCCCTGTAAATCCTGTGGATGAAAGGGATTTTAAGCCTACACATCACGAAGAAACGTTGAAATTTCAAAATAAACTTGAAAAAAACAGAATAAATGTTACTATTAGAAGAGAAATGGGCTCAGATATCAACGGAGCCTGTGGACAACTACGTAAGAGCTATATAGATAGAAAATAATTCTAAGATAGCCTGTTAGAAAGATTTACCAGGAGAAGTATGATGAAGGTATTTTCTGCTACTGACGTGGGAAAAATTCGTTCTATGAACCAGGACTTTATATTTACTTCTGAAGATCCGGTAGGAAACCTGCCGAATCTTTTTGTGGTTGCAGACGGAATGGGCGGACACAATGCAGGAGATTTTGCATCGAATTACGG
>CASDUB010000089.1 GCA_949283905.1 uncultured Lachnospiraceae bacterium
ACAAAAGGACTCAACCATCTTGGCAGGATCGCATCAGATAACGGCATGAAAATCGTATATCATCATCATATGACTACTACGGTTCAGACCACAAGCGAGATAGACCGCATGCTTGCGATGACAGATCCTAAATATGTAAGCATTATTTATGATACAGGTCATTTGACATTTTCGGGAGAAGATCCTGTAGAGATTTTGAAAAAACATCATGACCGTATCGGTCACGTACATCTTAAAAATGTACGCAAGAATGTTATGGAAGAGTGCTACACAAAGAAGCGCAGTTTCCTTCGTTCCATACCTCACGGCGTATTTACTGTTCCCGGAGATCCTGAAGGCTGTGTTGATTTCCCGACAATCTTCAAACTTCTCGGCGAATATAATTACGAAGGATGGCTTGTTGTTGAGGCTGAACAGGATCCTGCGATCGCAAATCCGCTTGACTATGCGGCAATGGCGCGCAAATACGTAAAAGAACAAATCGGTTTTTAATTGAGGGCTTTTGAGCACAACATTATAAAAATAGAAAGTTAGAAAAGGAGATAAACAGATATGAAAAAAATTAAAATGGGTATAATCGGTGTAGGACGTCTTGGATATGAGCATGCATGTAATATTGCGAATCGTGTTCCTGCAAGCGAGCTTATTGCGGTAACAGATAAAGATAATGAAAAAGCAAAAAGAGTAGCGGATGAGCTTGGAGCAAAATTCTATGCAACTCCTGAAGAACTGTGCGCTGATCCTGAAGTACAGGCAGTAGCTATTGTTACAAATACAGATTCACATGTAGATATGATCGAGATCGCAATGAATGCGGGAAAACATGTATTCTGCGAAAAACCGCTTGCTGAAACAGTTGAGAAATGCAAGAGAGGAGAGAAGATCGTAGAAGCGCATCCTGAATTAATTTTCCAGCTGGGATTCCACCGTCGATTCGATTATTCATACGCTGTTGCAAAAGAAAAACTTGACAGAGGCGACATCGGTGATGTTGTTCTTGTAAGATGCTATTCACAGGATCCTATCGCTATAATTGAAGGAACTCTTGAGTATGCTCCGAGATCAGGCGGACAGTTTATTGATATGTCTATTCATGATATCGATCTTATCCGTTGGATTACAGGTTCTGAGCCAAAGAAACTCTGGGCAATCGGCGGTTGCTACGAGTTCAAACAGTATAAAGACTGGGATGACGGAGATAATGTATCATGTCTTATCCAGAACGAAAATGAGACAATGGCTTTCTTCTATGCAGGACGTGCGGCAGCACATGGTTCAGCGGTAGAAACAGAGATCGTTGGAACAAGAGGAACACTCCGTATCAGTGCAGTTCCTACAGATTCTCTTCTTGAAGTTATGAGTGAGCATGGCGTATGCCGTGAGTGCTATCAGGATTTTGTTACACGTTGGCATGATGCTTATGTTAAAGAAATGGAATATTTCTGCGATTGCGTTTCAACAGGAACAAAAGCACATCCGGACGTATACGACGGAACAAAAGCTACAAACATCGCATTTATCTGCAAGGAGTCTTTCCTTGAGAATAAATTAGTTGATGTTGTATATAAATGATTTAGAGCTCCTAAAAATTATTAAACCTCATAAAATGTCACAAATGGGCTGTTGGTTAATTACATCCCAAAAACAGAAAGCGGTGCAGTTTAACAAGCTGTGCCGCTTTCTGTTTTAAAATTTACTCTTTCAAATATTCGGAACACTCGAGCATCTGATCCCTTAATTCTGCCGCGAGCTCGAAGTTGAGGTCGGCGGCTGCTTTTCTCATCTGCTTTTCGAGCTTGCTTATCAGCTTGCGAAGTTCGTTTTTGCTCATGGATTCAGGATCTTTTTCAAGTTTTGAAGTGCTCTCGGCAACTTCTTTGCTTATGCTTATAAGATCTCTTACAGCTTTTTGAATCGTAGTCGGGGTGATTCCGTGCTCTTTATTGTACGCTTCCTGTATTTTCCGTCTTCGGGACGTCTCATCGATCGCTTTTTTCATTGAATCGGTGATATTGTCGGCGTACATGATAACGTGACCTTCTGAGTTTCTCGCCGCACGTCCTATAGTCTGGATGAGAGAAGTTTCCGAACGCAGGAAGCCCTCTTTATCGGCGTCAAGGATAGCTACGAGAGTTATCTCGGGGATATCAAGTCCTTCTCGCAAAAGGTTGATACCTACAAGCACGTCAAATACGTCGAGACGCAGATCTCTTATGATCTTTGTACGCTCAAGGGCGTCGATATCGGAGTGGAGATACTGGACTTTCAGGCCGGCTTCTTTCATATAATCTGTGAGATCTTCGGCCATTCGCTTTGTAAGCGTTGTTATAAGGACTTTGTGGTGAGCGGCAACTTCCTTTTTCGTTTCGGCTATAAGATCGTCAACCTGGCCTTTTACCGGGCGTACTTCGACTTCGGGATCGAGAAGTCCTGTAGGACGTATCACCTGTTCGGCACGCAGAAGTTCGTGCTGCGCTTCGTATTCGCCCGGCGTAGCCGATACAAACATAAGCTGGTCGATACGGTCTTCAAACTCGTCGAATCTGAGAGGACGGTTATCAAGAGCCGAAGGAAGACGGAAGCCGTAATCCACAAGAGTCGTCTTTCGCGAGCGGTCTCCGGAGTACATGGCTCCGATCTGCGGAACCGTCTTGTGCGACTCGTCTATTATAATAAGGAAATCATCGGGAAAGAAATCCATAAGGGTATAAGGAGTATGGCCGGGCTCAAGGCCTGCGAGATGGCGGGAGTAGTTTTCAACGCCGGAGCAGAACCCCGTTTCCCGCAGCATTTCGATATCGAAGTTTGTGCGTTCTTCGATCCTTTGAGCTTCCAAAAGCTTGCCTTCGTGTTTAAAATATTTGATTCTCTCTTCAAGCTCTTTTTCGATGTCGTTTGCGGCACGCTGTATCGTCTCCATCGGGACAACGTAGTGGGAAGCCGGAGCGATCGTGGCGTGGTTCAGTTCTTTTAATACGGCGCCTGTCAGCGGATCGGTAGTTGTTATCCGCTCGATCTCATCGCCGAAAAATTCTATTCTTATTGCCGTGTCGCTGTGTTCGGCAGGGATAACTTCAAGTATATCGCCGTGGGCTCTGAAGGTGCCGCGCTTGAAGTCCATTTCATTTCTGTCGTAATGCATATCGACTAAGGCGCGCATTATCTCGTCGCGGTCTTTTATCATTCCCGGACGCAGCGATAAGACCATTTTTTCGTAATCTATCGGGCTGCCGAGGCCGTATATGCATGATACGCTGGCGACAACGATTACGTCTTTTCTTTCTATTAAAGAGAAGGTGGCTGAAAGTCTGAGCTTATCTATTTCGTCGTTTACAGATGAATCTTTTGCTATGTAAGTGTCGGAGGACGGCACATACGCCTCCGGCTGGTAGTAATCGTAATAGGAGACAAAATATTCAACCGCGTTTTCGGGGAAGAACTCTTTGAACTCGGAGTAGAGCTGGGCGGCGAGGGTCTTGTTGTGAGCGATTATCAGTGTCGGCTTATTTAACTGTTCGATCACGTTTGCCATGGTAAAGGTCTTGCCTGAACCCGTGACTCCGAGAAGCGTCTGAAACTGGTTTCCCTCTTTGAAGCCCTGCACCAGTTTTTCTATTGCCTGCGGCTGATCTCCCGTGGGTTTGTATTCTGAAACTAACTTAAAATGATCCATTATCTTTCTCCGATCGTAAATATAGTTTAAATCAGTCCGTTAAAATGATCTGTTTACATGTACATTGCATATTATGTTTGATATTATATGATAGCAAACACAAAAATAAAAGTACTCGGCATCGAAAG